>JBBQRM010000001.1:0-31268 GCA_038214855.1 Rhodobacterales bacterium
GCGTCACGCCTGCCATGGAAGCGGGGCTGACCGATCACGTCTGGGAGATGGAAGAGGTGATCGCCGTCATGGACGGTCGCGCCCCGAAGCCCGGCCGCCCCAAGACCTACAAGAAAGAGATTTCAAACTGAGGCACTACCCAACGGCGAAAGGAGGCGGCACTTCGGGAAATCTGTGCTAAGCGCGGCGCGGGCGCCCGCCGGGGGCGACACGGATGCTACCGCGAGCCGCGCATGATGGACTGGGACAAGCTGCGAATCTTCCACGCCGTCGCCGATGCGGGCAGCCTCACCCATGCCGGCGAGGCTCTGCATCTGAGCCAGTCGGCGGTCAGCCGCCAGATCCGCGCGCTCGAGGAGAGCCTGAACACCACGCTCTTCCGCCGGCATGCGCGCGGGCTCCTGCTGACCGAACAGGGGGAGCTGCTGTTCGAGGCGACGCGCACGATGTCCAAGCGCCTCGAGGCCACCGCCGCGCGCATCCGCGACAGCGAGGACGAGGTCTTCGGCGAGCTGCGCGTGACCACGACCACCGGCTTCGGCACTCTATGGCTCGCGCCGCGGCTGCCCAAGCTCTTCGACCGCTATCCCAATCTCAAGATCGACCTGATGCTCGAGGAGCGTATTCTCGACCTGCCGATGCGCGAGGCCGACATCGCCATCCGCATGAAGGAGCCCTCCCAGGCCGACCTGATCCGCCGCCGGCTGATGGAGGTGCGCATCCGCTTCTACGCGAGCCGCAGCTATACCGACCGCTTCGGCCTGCCGACCACGCCCGAGCAGCTGACCGGACACCGGCCGATCACCCACAGCCCCGCCGCGCATCAGGTCCGCGCCGGTGCCGACTTCGTGCAGCCGTACCTCGCGAGCAACCCGCGCTCGCATCTGATGGTCAACAACTACTTCGGCATTCTCCAGGCGGTGATCCACGGGCTGGGGATCGGGGCGCTGCCCGATTATATCACCGCCGATTTCCGGGACCTCGTGAACGTCCTGCCCGACAAGGAGAGCGCGCCGATCCCGGTTTATCTCGCCTATGTCGAGGAGCTGCGGCATTCCAAGCGCATCACCGCCTTCCGCGATTTCGTGCTCGAGGAGATCACCGCCTTTCGCAGATCGGCGGCGCTGCAGAACGCTTGAGGCCGACAACTGTGGCAGACGCGCCACAGTTTGCGAGCCATGCACCGCCGCGATGGCAGCCATGCACAAGATTTGGGCATCAGCGCTTGTCCCGTCCCGATTGCCCGGCTATATTGCAACTCGAAGTTGGGTGATTACCTGGCTTCAACCTCCCTGTTGGACTTGGGCCGGGCCTTGTGCTCGGCCTTTTTTTTGTCTCGATACCTGTCGCGGGCCGCAGGCTTTTGTTCCGTGTCGCGCGGCCCTAAGACGAGGCCGAGCCTCGCCAGGGAAAGCCGCGATGTCCGAAACCCCCACTCCCCTCGCCTCCGAGATCGGCGACGCCCTCGTCGCGGCGCACGGGCTGAAGCCGGAGGAGTACCGGCGCATCCTCGATCTGATCGGCCGGAGCCCTACGCTGACCGAGCTCGGCATCTTCTCGGCAATGTGGAACGAGCACTGCTCGTACAAATCCTCCAAGCGCTGGTTGCGCACCCTGCCGACCAAGGGGCCGCGGGTGATCTGCGGCCCCGGCGAGAATGCCGGCGTCGTCGATATCGGCGACGGTCAGGCGGTGGTCTTCAAGATGGAGAGCCACAACCATCCCTCCTACATCGAGCCCTACCAGGGTGCGGCGACCGGCGTCGGCGGCATCCTGCGCGACGTCTTCACCATGGGCGCGCGCCCGAGAGCGGCGATGAACGCGCTGAGCTTCGGCTCGCCCTCGCATCCGCGGACGCGCGCGCTGGTCCAGGGCGTCGTCGCGGGGATCGGCGGCTACGCCAACGCCTTCGGCGTGCCGACGGTGGGCGGCGAGCTGCGATTCGACACCGCCTACGACGGCAACTGCCTGGTCAATGCCTTCGCCGCCGGGATCGCCGACGCGAGCCGCATCTTCTATTCCGCTGCCAGCGGCGTGGGAATGCCTGTCGTCTATCTCGGCGCCAAGACTGGCCGCGACGGCGTCGGCGGTGCGACAATGGCGAGCGCCGAGTTCGACGAGGGGCTCGAGGCCAAGCGCCCGACGGTCCAGGTCGGCGACCCGTTCACCGAGAAGCGGCTGATGGAAGCCTGCCTGGAGCTGATGGCCACCGGCGCGGTGATCTCGATCCAGGACATGGGCGCGGCCGGGCTCACCTGCTCGGCTGTCGAGATGGGCGACAAGGGCGGGCTGGGCGTGGCGCTCGACCTCGACAGGGTGCCGGTGCGGGAAACCGCGATGAGCGCCTACGAGATGATGCTGTCCGAAAGCCAGGAGCGGATGCTGATGGTGCTCGACCCAAGCAAGGAGGCCGAGGCCAGAGCTGTCTTCGACAAGTGGGACCTCGACTTCGCCGTCGTCGGCGAGACGATCGCAGAGGACCGCTTCGTGATCCGCCGTCACGGCCGCGTGGTGGCCGACCTGCCGCTCAGGGCGCTGTCGGGTGAAGCGCCTGACTACGACCGGCCCTTCGTTCCGACCCCGCCGCCGCCGCCCCTCGGGCCGCTCCCCGACATCGCGCCCGTCGAGGCGCTCGCGCGGCTGATCGGGCATCCGAACTTCGCCAGCCGCGCCTGGGTCTGGTCGCAGTACGACACGATGGTTATGGCCGACACGGTGGTCGTCCCGGGATCGGACGCGGGCGTGGTGCGGGTGCACGGCACCTCCAAGGCGCTCGCCTTCACCTCGGACGTGACGCCGCGCTATTGCCTCGCCGACCCCGAGCGCGGGGGCGCGCAAGCGGTGGCGGAGGCCTTCCGCAACCTCTGCGCCACCGGAGCCGAACCGCTCGCGGCCACCGACAACCTCAACTTCGGCAATCCCGAGCGCCCCGAGATCATGGGCCAGCTCGTCGGCTGCATCCGCGGCATCGCGGCGGCCGTGACCGCGCTTGGCGTGCCGATCGTCTCGGGCACCGTCAGCCTCTACAACGAGACCGACGGGCGCGCGATCCTACCCACCCCGACCATCGGCGCCGTGGGCCTGCTCCCGAACCTCGACGCGCTGATCCGCATGGCGCCCGGGGCGAGCGACGTGCTGCTGATCTTGGGCACCACGCGGGGCCATCTTGGGCAATCGGCGCTCATGGCCGACCTCTTCGGCCGCGCGGAGGGCGCCGCGCCCCCCGTCGATCTGACGGCGGAACGCACCGCGGGAGACTTCGTTCGGGCGCTCGGCGCCGCGGGGCTCGTCACGGCCGTCCACGATCTTTCGGACGGCGGCCTCGCGCTCGCGGCGGCGGAGATGGCGCTCGCGGCGGATATCGGCATCTCCCTGAGGCGCGATCCCGCGCTCGACGATCTCGCCTGGTTCTTCGGCGAGGATCAGGGCCGCTACCTCCTCGCGGCGCGGCCCGAGGCGGTGCCTGCGCTCGAGGCGCGGGCGCGAGCGGCCGGCGTCCCGCTCGGCGTCGTGGGCGAGGTCGGCGGCGACGCCGTCCGTCTGGCCGGGGCGGAGGTCGCGCTCGACGATCTCCAGCGGCGGCACCGCAGGGGCCTGAGCGATCTCTTCGACTGACCCGACCGAGGTTGCTTTCACGGCTTTCACTGTGAAAGCCGACTACGGCCATTGAAATCATTGAAGAAATAACCGTGTTTTCATGACCTGTTAACTTTCGCGGTCGCGGTTGGCACAGCGCGCGAGGGCCCGCAGCGCAGCGAAGACGCGCCTCTGCCCTTGCGGGGGCCGGACCCTGCCTCTACCTTCGGGGGAATTGCTGCGCAGGGAGACCGGACGGGATGGCGATCGAAGCGGCGGAGATCGAGCGCCTGATCCGCGCGGCCTTCCCGCAGGCGCAGGTCGAGGTCCGCGATCTGGCGGGCGACGGCAACCACTACGCCGCGAGCGTGACGGCCGAGGAGTTCCGAGGGCTGAACCGCGTGAAGCAGCACCAGCTGGTCTATGCGGCGCTGCAGGGGAAGATGGATGGATCGCGGGGCGAGCTTCATGCGCTCGCGCTGACGACCAAGGCACCGGAGTGAGAAAATGAGCGAAGTCGCGACCAATCCCGCCCACGAGGCGATCAAGTCCACCGTCGAGGCGAACGACGTGGTCCTGTTCATGAAGGGCACCTCGGCAATGCCGCAATGCGGCTTCTCGAGCCGGGTGGCCGGGGTGCTGAACTACATGGGCATCGCGTTCAAGGACGTGAACGTGCTCGAGGACGAGGCCGTCCGCAACGGCATCAAGAGCTATTCCGACTGGCCGACGATCCCGCAGCTCTACGTCAAGGGCGAGTTCGTCGGCGGCTGCGACATCGTCACGGAAATGACGCTGTCGGGGGAACTCGACGGCCTCCTGAAGGACAAGGGCGTCGCCTTCGACCAAGCCGCCGCCGACAAGATCCGCGACGCGAACCGCTGAGCCGATCAGCGAAGACACCCGCGCAACCGGCGGAACCAAAAGAAAAAGCCGCCGGAGGCGTCTGGCAGTCGCCGGCGCAGCACGTGCCCCGCTGACTGCGATTGCGATTGCGGGCCGGGCGAGAGCCGGTTTGGCAGCTCGGCCTGATCTGCATGATCGTGTCTGACTGCCAACAAGAAAGACGAAGCTTGGATTCGCTTCCGAATATCACGCGTGTGCAGCGTGCGACGGAACGTCACGCTTGTACAGGACGAGGCCGGCGTGCGCGACAGGACGGGCGATAGCCCTAGCCGCGGGACGTTTCCGCCCCTCCCGACAGAGCCGTCACATCCCCCAGCGTCCGCTCCAGCAGCGTCAGCGCCGCCTCGTGCTCGGCGCGCAGGCGCTCGACCTCGTGCTCGGGCGTGCGGTGGTTGGCGGCGGTCTCGAGCTTGACCGCGTTCGCCGCCAGCATCGCGGCCTTGGCCTCGACCTGGCGCAGCCGCTCCTCGGTCGATCGGCCCCGCTCCTCGGTGGCGCGCAGCTTGTCCTCGAGCGCGGTCATCGTATCCGCCAGCATCAGGCCTGCGAGCAGCAGCATCCGCTTCTCCGTGGAGCGGCCGATGGCCTCGGTGACGCGGTGTGCCTCGCCGTCGAGGAGCTTGGCCGCGCGGGTGAGCGAGGCCTCCTGCCCCGGCTCGCACGCCACGTCGAAGGGCCTTCCGCCGATCTCCAGCACCAGTTCGGGCATCTCAGACCTCCTCGATCAGCGGCTTGAGCTGCGAGATCAGCTCGTCGAGCGCCGCCACGTCCTTGTCGCGCTTGGCGCGCAGCCGTTCCATCTCGTCGGCGAGTGCCGCGTTCTCCGCCTCGAGCGCGGCGATGCGGGCGGCGAGAGCGCCGTCTGCGGGCGCGGCAGCGGCGGTTCCGCCGCCCCGGCCCATAGCCTGGCGTAGCGCCTCGAGCGCCGCGTCCATCCGCGCTTCGATCTCGCTGATCTGACTCATCTTACCGCCTCGAGTTGACCGACCCCGTTCTAGGCAGGCGCCCGCGACAATGCAATCTGCCCGATGCCGGGGGAGGTGCGGAAATTCGCGCGCCCGGTCGGGGAGGCGGGCCGCCGCTGGCCGCGGGCTGAATGCGCCTTGACCCCCGGGGTCGGGCTGATATTCAGGGCCGCGATCCTTTTAGCCGCCCGCATCGGGCCGCAAGATTGCCGACGAGGGGCGCCGCAGCATGGAAATCCCGGACCTGCGCGCGCACCATCCCGACCACTGGCGGCGCGCCGCGGCACTGCGGATGCTGGCCATCGACGCCGTGGAAAAGGCGGGCTCCGGGCATCCGGGGATGCCGATGGGCATGGCCGATGTCGCGACCGTCCTCTTCGAGCGGCACCTGAAGTTCGACGCATCCGCGCCGGACTGGCCGGACCGGGACCGTTTCGTACTGTCCACCGGCCACGGCTCGATGCTGCTCTACGGCCTGCTGCACCTGACCGGCTATGCCGACATGACCCTCGACGAGCTCCAAGCCTTCCGCCAGCTCGGCTCGCGCACCGCGGGGCATCCGGAATACGGCCATGCGGCGGGGATCGAGACCACGACCGGGCCGCTGGGCCAGGGCCTCGCGAACGCCGTCGGCATGGCGATGGCCGAGGCGCATCTCGCTTCGCGCTTCGGCGCCGAGGTCGTCGACCACGCGGCCTGGGTCATCGCCGGCGACGGCTGTCTGATGGAGGGCATCAGTCACGAGGCGATCGGGCTGGCGGGCCACCAGCGGCTCGCCAAGCTGATCGTGCTCTGGGACGACAACGGCATCTCGATCGACGGCAAGGTCAGCCTCTCGGACGCGACCGATCAGGCGGCCCGCTTCCGCGCCTCCGGCTGGGACGTCGAGAGCTGCGACGGCCACGACCCCGACGACATCCACCGGGCGCTGAGCGTGGCGCGGCGCAGCGACCGCCCGGCGCTCGTCGCCTGCCGCACGCATATCGGTTACGGCGCGCCGGCCAAGCAGGACACCGCCAAGGCGCACGGCTCGCCACTGGGTGCTGACGAAATTGCCAAGGTGCGCGAAGCCTACGGCTGGACCCACCCGCCGTTCGAGGTTCCCGAGGACATCCGTGCGGCCTGGCGCCGGATCGGCGCGCGCGGCGGCGAGGCACGCCGGGCGTGGGACGAGCGCCGTGCCGCACTGCCTCACGGCAAGGCGGCCGAGTTCGACCGGCTGTTGTCCGGTGCCGCACCGCGCAAGCTCGGACCCGCGCTCGCCGCCTTCAGGCAGGCGCAGTCCGAGGCCGGTGCGAAGCTCGCGACGCGCAAATCCTCGGAGTTGGTGCTCGAGGTGGTGAACGCCGCGATGCCCGAGACCGTTGGCGGCTCGGCGGACCTGACCGGCTCGAACAACACGCTGACCGAAGGCCTCGGCGTCTTCAGCGCCGACAACCGGGCCGGGCGCTACGTGCATTACGGCATCCGCGAGCACGGGATGGCCGCGGCGATGAACGGCATGGCGGTGCACGGCGGCGTCGTGCCCTACGGCGGCACGTTCCTGACCTTCGCCGACTACGCGCGCGGGGCGATGCGGCTGTCGGCGCTGATGGGCGTACGGGTCGTCTATGTGATGACCCACGACAGTATCGGGCTCGGCGAGGACGGGCCGACGCACCAGCCGGTCGAGCATCTGGCGATGCTGCGCGCGACGCCCGGAATGCAGGTGTTCCGCCCCGCCGATACGGTCGAGACCGCCGAGGCCTGGGAGCTGGCGCTGACCGGGCCGCGGCGGCCCTCGGTGCTGGCGCTGTCGCGGCAGAACCTGCCGACGCTGCGCACCCGGCACATGCGGCGCAACCTGAGCGCACGCGGCGCCTACGTGCTCGCCGAGGCCGAAGGGCGAAGGCAGGCGGTGCTGCTCGCGACCGGCTCGGAGGTGGCGATCGCGATGGAAGCGCGCGCGCTGCTCCAGGACAAGGGCATCGGTACGCGGGTGGTCTCGATGGTCTGCTGGGAGCTCTTCGAGGAGCAGGACGAGAAGTACCGCCGCTCGGTGTTGCCGGCGGGGCCGGTGCGCGTCGGCGTCGAGGCCGCGGTGCGCTTCGGCTGGGACCGCTGGCTCTGCGGCGAGCGTGGGAAGGCGGCCAAGGCGGGGTTCGTCGGGATGGAGGGCTTCGGCGCCTCGGGTCCGATCGACGCGGTCTACCGCCATTTCGGCATCACCGCCGAGGCGGTGGCGGCGCAGGCGGAGGCGCTTCTGTGACCCGGAAGACGCTCGACGACATGGACCTGAGCGCCAAGGTCGTGCTGACGCGCGTCGATATCAACGTGCCGGTCGAAGACGGGCGCGTGACCGACGCGACGCGGATCGAACGGATCGCGCCCACGGTGCGCGACATTCTCCAGGCGGGGGGCAGGCCGGTGCTGCTCGCGCACTTCGGCCGACCCAAGGGGCGGGTGGTGCCGGAGATGAGCCTCGCGGTCACGCTGCCGGTCCTGCGGGAGGTGCTGGGCTGCGAGGTGGCATTCGCCGACGATTGCGTGGGCGAGGTGGCGGCACGCGCCGTCGGCGCGATGAAGCCGGGCTCGGTGCTTCTGTTGGAAAACACGCGCTTCCACCCGGGCGAGGAGGCGAACGACCCGGAGTTCGCGAAGGCGCTCGCGGCGCTGGGCGACATCTACTGCAACGACGCCTTCTCGGCGGCGCACCGGGCGCATGCCTCGACCGAAGCGCTGGCGCGGCTGCTGCCCGCCTTCGCCGGGCGCTCGATGCAGGCCGAGCTGAAGGCGCTGGAACAGGCGCTGGGCGCGCCCGAGCGGCCGGTGGTCGCGGTGGTGGGCGGGGCGAAGGTCTCGACCAAGCTCGGGCTGCTCGGCAACCTGATCGCCAGGGTCGAGACCATCGTGATCGGCGGCGGCATGGCAAACACGTTCCTCGCGGCGCAGGGCGTGGACGTCGGCCGCTCGCTCGCCGAACACGAGATGGCGGATACCGCGCGCGCCATCCTGCAGCGCGCCGAGGATGCCGGCTGCACACTGGTGCTGCCGGCCGACGTGGTGGTAGCGTGGGAGCTCAAAGCCGGGGCGGCGACCGAGATCGTCGCGGCTTCCGCCTGCCCGCCAGACGCGATGATCCTCGACGCCGGCCCGGCGGCGATCGCGCGGATCGCGGCGGTCTTCGCCCAGGCCCGCACGCTGGTCTGGAACGGGCCGCTCGGAGCCTTCGAGGTGGAACCTTTCAACGCCGCGACCGATGCCGCGGCGCGCCAGGCGGCGAGCCTGACGAAAGCCGGACGGCTCATCTCCGTGGCCGGCGGCGGCGACACGGTCGCGGCGCTGAATGCCAGCGGGGCGGCGTCGGATTTCACCTATGTCTCGACCGCGGGCGGGGCGTTTCTCGAATGGCTCGAGGGCAAGACCCTGCCGGGTATAGCCGCGCTCGAGGCGGCGTGAGGGCAATTTGCAAGTGAGGATACGATCATGAAGGCTTCGCGGACCGTCCAGAAGATCCTTGGCTTCTACGAGGCCGACAACCCCGGCGTGAAGGGCAACCTCTGCCGGATGCTGATGAACGGCAAGCTCGGCGGCACCGGCAAGATGATCATCCTGCCCGTCGATCAGGGCTTCGAGCACGGGCCGGCGCGCAGCTTCGCGCCCAACCCGCCGGCCTACGATCCCCACTACCATTTCCAGCTCGCCATCGACGCGGGCCTCAACGCCTATGCCGCGCCCCTGGGGATGATCGAGGCGGGGGCGGACACGTTCGCGGGGCAGATCCCCACGATCCTAAAGGCGAATTCCGCGAACTCACTCCACCCCAAGGACTCGGGCGTCGATCAGGCGATGACGGCGACCGTGGACGACGCGCTGCGGCTCGGTTGCTCGGCCATCGGTTTCACCATCTACCCCGGCTCGTCTTCGGCGCACGACATGTTTGAGGAAATCTCGGCGATGCGCGAGGAGGCTGCCGCCAAAGGGCTCGCAACGGTAATCTGGTCCTATCCCCGCGGCGAGGCGCTCGACAAGGACGGCGAGACGGCAATCGACATCTCCGCCTATGCCGCGCAGATAGCGGCCCTGCTCGGTGCCCATATCATCAAGGTAAAGCTCGCCACCGACCACCTGTCGCTGCCCGAGGCGAAGAAGGTCTACGAGAGCGAGAAGATCGAGATCGGGACGCAGGCCCAGCGCGTGCGCCACGTGATGCAATCGGCCTTCAACGGGCGGCGGATCGTGATCTTCTCGGGCGGGGCGAAGAAGGGCGAGGACAGCATCTACGACGACGCGCGCGCCATCCGCGACGGCGGCGGCAACGGCTCGATCATCGGCCGCAACACCTTCCAGCGGAGCCGCGAAGATGCGCTCGACATGCTCGGCCGGCTGTTCGACATCTACAAGGGTCGCAGCTGAGGCCACGGGAAAGATTGGGGATTCCCTTCTCGCGCGGTTTCTGCGATCCTAGGCGCCGGACGTGCGAGCGGAGATTGTTTCGTGATGCAGGGCGAACCGGAGCCGCGCCGCGGCGGCCTCGACGGAATGATCTTCGCGGCGTTGGTGCTCGCGATCATCGCCTATCTCGGCGTGGCGGGCCTGCAGGGCGAGCACGGCGTTTTCCGGCTTGCCCAGATCGAGGCCGAGGAAGCCCGGCTGCGCGACGAGCTCGAGAGCCTGCGCGCGGAGCGGGCGGCGGTCGAGAACAAGACCCGGCGCCTCTCGCCCCGGACGCTCGATCTCGACCTGCTCGACGAGCAGGCGCGCAGGGTTCTCGGCCTCGGGCGCGAAGACGAGATCCTGATCCGCTAGAGCTGCACTTGCCGCGGAACGGCCCGGCGATTGGGGCTTTCCTCGGGTGCGGATGCCGCTATGATCGCATGAATTAACGGCTCACACGGCCGGCAGCGGGGGAGACGCAGATGGCCAGAGCAGCGCGTGCGCAGGCGAAGGCGCCGAACGCCTCCAAGGACGAACTGCTGAAATATTACGGCGACATGCTCCTGATCCGCCGCTTCGAGGAGAAGGCGGGCCAGCTCTACGGCATGGGGCTGGTCGGCGGGTTCTGCCATCTCTACATCGGCCAGGAGGCGGTGGTGGTCGGGCTCGAATCCACCGCCAAGGACGGCGACCAGCGCGTCACCACCTACCGCGACCACGGCCACATGCTCGCCTGCGGCATGGATCCCAAGGGGGTGATGGCCGAGCTCACGGGCCGCGCGGACGGCTATTCCAAGGGCAAGGGCGGCTCGATGCACATGTTCTCCAAGGAAAAGGACTTCTACGGCGGCCACGGCATCGTGGGGGCGAACGTGCCGATCGGTGCCGGCCTCGCCTTCGCCAACAAGTACCGCGGCAACGACAACGTCACCTTCACCTATTTCGGCGACGGCGCGGCGAACCAGGGCCAGGTCTACGAGACCTTCAACATGGCGACGCTGTGGAAGCTGCCGGTGATCTTCGTCATCGAGAACAATCAGTACGCGATGGGCACCAGCCTCAAGCGCGCCTCCTCCTCCCCCGCCCTCTACACCCGCGGCGAGGCCTTCGGCATCCCCGGCGAGGCGGTGGACGGCATGGACGTGCTCGCGGTCCGCGAGGCCGGACAGAAGGCGGTGGAGCACTGCCGCGCCGGCGAAGGTCCCTACATCCTGGAGATGAACACCTACCGCTACCGCGGCCATTCGATGTCGGACCCCGCGAAGTACCGCACCCGCGAGGAGGTCCAGAAGATGCGCGAGGAGCACGACCCCATCGACCACGTCCGCGACATGCTGATCGCGGCCAAGCTCGCCACAGAGGACGAGCTCAAGGCGGTGGACAAGGAGACCAAGGCCACGATCAACGAGGCTGCGCAATTCGCCCAGGACAGCCCGGAGCCGGCGGAGGGCGAGCTGTGGACCGACATCTACGCCAGGCAGGTCCCGCAGGAGGTCGCGTGATGGATCGCGTGATCGTCGGGCCGGGGAGCAACTGAGATGGCGACCGAGGTTCTGATGCCTGCCCTGTCCCCGACGATGGAGGAGGGCACACTGGCGAAGTGGCTGGTCAAGGAGGGCGACCAGGTCACCTCCGGCGACATCCTCGCCGAGATCGAGACCGACAAGGCGACGATGGAGTTCGAGGCGGTCGACGAGGGCGTGATCGGCAAGATCCTGATCGAGGCCGGCACCGAGGGCGTCAAGGTCAACACCCCCATCGCCGTCCTGCTCGAGGAGGGCGAAGACGCCTCCGCCGCCGAGGCCGCGCCGAAATCCGCGAAGAAGCCGGCGGAGGACTCGGCGCCGAAACCGCAGGAGCCGTCCGAGCCGGAGGCCAAGGCCAACGGCGCCGCCGAGCCCGCCAAGGCCGCGAAACCCCCGGCCGCGCCCAAGGCTAGCACGGCGCCGGAAGTACCCGAAGGCACCAGCTTCCGCTCCCAGACCGTGCGCGAGGCTCTGCGCGACGCGATGGCCGAGGAGATGCGCCGCGACGAGAACGTCTTCCTGATGGGCGAGGAGGTCGCCGAATACCAGGGCGCCTACAAGATCAGCCAGGGTCTGCTCGACGAGTTCGGCGCGCGCCGGGTGATCGACACGCCGATCACCGAGCACGGCTTCACCGGCCTCGCGGTCGGCGCGGCCTTCGCGGGCTTGCGGCCCATCGTCGAATTCATGACCTTCAACTTCGCGCTCCAGGCCATCGACCAGATCATCAACTCCGCGGCCAAGACCCTCTACATGTCCGGCGGCCAGATGGGCGCGCCGATGGTGTTCCGCGGCCCGAACGGTGCTGCGGCCCGCGTCGCGGCCCAGCACAGCCACGACTTCGCCACCACCTACGCCCAGGTGCCGGGGCTGAAGGTGGTCCAGCCCTATTCGGCGGCCGACGCCAAGGGGCTGCTCAAGTCCGCGATCCGCGACCCCAACCCCGTGGTGTTCCTGGAGAACGAGATCCTCTACGGCCGCAGCTTCGACGTGCCCGAGCTCGACGACCATCTGGTGCCCATCGGCAAGGCCCGCACCGCCCGCGAGGGCACGGACGTGACCATCGTGAGCTTCGGCATCGGCATGACCTACTCGCTCCAGGCCGCGGAGGAGCTCGCCAAGGAGGGGATCGAGGCCGAGGTGATCGACCTGCGCACCCTCCGCCCGATGGACACCGAGGCGGTGATCGCCTCGGTCAGGAAGACCAACCGCTGCGTGACGGTTGAGGAGGGCTTCCCGGTCTGCTCCATCGGCAGCTACGTCTCCTCGGTGCTGATGCAGCAGGCCTTCGACTATCTCGACGCGCCGGTGATCAACTGCACCGGCAAGGACGTGCCGATGCCCTATGCGGCGAACCTCGAGAAGCTGGCGCTGGTGACGACGGCGGAAGTGATTGCCGCGGTCAAGACCGTCACCTACCGCTGAGGGGGAGCCCATGCCGATCAACATCCTGATGCCCGCGCTCTCGCCGACGATGGAAGAGGGCACGCTCGCGCGCTGGCTGATCAAGGAGGGAGACCAGGTCACCTCCGGCGCGGTGATGGCCGAGATCGAGACCGACAAGGCGACGATGGAGTTCGAGGCCGTCGACGAGGGCGTGCTCGGCAAGATCATGGTCCCCGACGGCACCGAGGGCGTGAAGGTGAACGACGTGATCGCCGTCCTGCTCGAGGAGGGCGAGAGCGCCGACGACATCGGCGACGCCGCCCCAAAAGCTGAGCCGAAGGCCGAGGCGAAGCCGGAGAAGAAGCCGGAGACTTCAGAAGAGGCGAAAGCGGCCGAAGGCCCGAAGACCGAGCCGGCCCAGCCGCCCAACGAGTCAGCACCGGCTGACAAGGGCGAGCGTGTCTTCGCCTCGCCCCTCGCCCGCAGGCTCGCCGCCGACAAGGGGATCGACCTTGCGTCCGTGAACGGCTCCGGCCCGCACGGCCGCATCGTCAAGTCCGACATCGAGGCCGCGAAGCCGGGTGCCGCACCGAAGGCAGAAGCCGGGGCGCCCGGCGACAAGCCGGAGGCCAAGGCGCCGATCCCCTCGCCCGACGCCGGGGCCGACGCGATCAAGAAGATCTACGCCGACCGCGAATTCGAGGAGGTCAAGCTCGACGGGATGCGCCGCATCATCGCCGCGCGGCTCAGCGAGGCCAAGCAGACCATCCCGCATTTCTACCTGCGCCGCGACATCCGCCTCGATGCGCTGATGGCCTTCCGCGCCCAGCTCAATCGCGAGCTGGAGGGCCGCGGCGTCAAGCTCTCGGTCAACGACTTCATCATCAAGGCCTGCGCGCTCGCGCTCCAGCAGGTGCCGGACTGCAACGCCGTCTGGGCCGGCGATCGCATCCTCAAGCTCAAACCCTCGGACGTGGCGGTGGCCGTCGCGATCGAGGGCGGCCTCTTCACGCCCGTGATCCGCGACGCCGAAATGAAGAGCCTCTCGGCGATCTCCGCCCAGATGAAGGACCTCGCCGCCCGCGCCCGCGACCGCAAGCTCGCGCCACACGAATACCAGGGCGGCAGCTTCGCGATCTCCAATCTCGGGATGATGGGGGTGGTGAACTTCGACGCGGTGATCAACCCGCCTCACGCGTCGATCCTCGCCGTCGGCGCCGGGATCAAGACGCCGGTCGTCGGCGAGGGGGGCGAGGTCGAGGTGGCGACCGTCATGTCCACCACCCTGTCGGTCGATCACCGGGTGATCGACGGCGCGCTCGGTGCTCAGTTCCTCGCTGCGGTCAAGGAGAACCTCGAGCACCCGATCGGCATGCTTGCCTGATCCGGCGCGTGTGCGCGATTATTAACAGAAGGTAAAAACGTGCCTTTTTACTCAATGATTTCAGGGGGAGGGTGCATGTCGCACCGTGCGACACCGCAAAACCACCCTCAGGCCTCGCCCTGCGCCTCGCCGAGGATCTGATCCATACTCTTCGAGGGCTGGGCACACCCCGCCTCCCCCACCACCCGCGCCGGCACCCCCGCCACGGTCTTGCACGGCGGCACGTCCCGCAGCACCACCGACCCGGCGGCGATCCGGCTGCAACGGCCGACCGAAAGGTTGCCGAGCACCGCGGCCCCCGCCCCGATCATCACCCCGTCGCCGATCTTCGGGTGCCGGTCGCCATCCTCCTTGCCGGTGCCGCCAAGCGTCACCGAATGCAGCATCGAGACGTTATCGCCCACCACCGCGGTCTCGCCGATGACGATGGAATGGGCGTGGTCGATCATGATCCCCTGCCCCACCCGCGCGCCCGGATGGATGTCGACCCCGAACACCTCCGAGGTTCGCATCTGCACGAAATAAGCCATGTCGCGCCGCCGCTCCCGCCACAGCCAGTGGCCGATCCGGTAGCATTGCAGCGCCTGGAATCCCTTGAAGAACAACAGCGGCTGGATGCAGCGGTGGCACGCCGGGTCGCGTTCGAAGACCGCGAGAATGTCCGCCCGCGCCGCCCCGCCGAGGCTGCCGTCGCTCACATAGGCCTCGTCGGCGATCTCGCGCAGGATCAGCTCGCTCATCTCGTGCGAAGCGAGCTTCTGGGCCACGCGATAGCTCAGCGCCCGCTCCAGGCTCGCATGATGCAGGATACCCGCGTGCACGAGGCTCGCCATCAGCGGCTCGACCCGTGCGATATCCTCGGCCTCGCGCTTGATCTGGCTCCAGACCGGATCGAGGCTCGCGAGGTTCGTCTGCGTCTGAATCATGGCGGTGCTCCGGTTCCGCGTCCCGGGGAACGTCGTCCGATCGGGGGCAGAAATCAAGGCGCCGCGGCGCGACGTCGTCAAATTGTGGCGCCCGCGGTCATCTCCAAGCGTGCAAGGCAGTTAACAAGGCGTAAAAACGGCAAAAATTTCCCAACCTTTTCAATGGCCGGATCGTCCTTTCACAGTGAAACCCGTGAAACCCGCCTCCGCCTGCTCACCGCATCAAACCGGCCGCGGCGGCTCCAACCGCACCAGGTGCATGGCGAGACGGATGCGCCCTGAGGCGAAGCTGCCCCCCTCCGCCGCCAGGCGCAGCGGCGTCTTCGAATAATAGGTGACCGGATTCCCGCTCAGGCCGACCAGATAGGAATTGACGCCGAGCCCCAGCCCGGAGCCGTAGCGATTGTCCGCTCCCTCCACCCCGATCCGCCACCCGGTGACCCCGGATCCGCCGATCGCGGCGACGACGCGGCCCGTGACGCCGATCACCTGGGCCGGCGCCGGGATGCGGACCGCAGTGGCGTTGACCGGCCCGGCATCGAGGTCGTGATCGAATTCCACCACGATCATCCGGGTCGCCGAGCCCGAAGCTCCGATCGCCGCAGCATCGGGTATCCAGTCCGCACCATCGAAGAGCTGGCTCCTGCTGGCTTCTTCATCCCAAGCCCGCCATCCCGGTCGTGGCACGAGGAACATCCAGCCCCCGTGGTTTCGCACCGCGATCTGGCCTCCCCGATCCTGCCATTCACCCGAAGCGCCGACGGAGACGATATAGCTCTCACCCTCCGCCGCGACCGCCGGCGGATCGGCCAAGGCTGAAGTCGCCACCCGAAGCTGGGCCGCAGCATCGAGGCGTTCCAGCGCCTGATTGACCGTCACGTGCTTTTGCGCCTGGGCCGGCTGAATGAGCGGCAAGTCTATCTGTGACGTCCTAGCCATCGAAGTCGATCCTCTCGAAGGGTCCCGGTCCATAGCGGTCGGATACCTGCGCCACCGCAAAACTCAGCCGCGACGACGCTCCGTCTGCCGATTGCCCCGCAGCGGAATAAGTCTGTGAGGGGCTCGTCGGCGCGAACTCCCGTAGCACGGTCTCGCCTCGGAGCACGTGGACCACGTAGAGCTCGCGTTCCTCGCCGAGCGGTACCTCCGCCCCCTGCCAGCTGTCGCCGTCGATCCGTGTCCTGCGCACCCAGGTTAGCGCTATCAAGCCGTCCGCGAGGCGACGTGCCGCCAGGTGCGCCGGTGAATATGGCCTGAGGCCGGCGCCGGTGAAGCTGGCGACGCAATACAAGTAGGAGGGATCGTCATATGCCCGCATCGCCGGTCCGATACGGTAGTGGCGGGGCAGTCCACGCGCCGACGCCGGCAGGTTGAGCTGGATCACCGACGCATCGAGCAGCACGAAATCCGTGCCCGCCGGCCAGACCGTCGGCATGATCCCATCAGTACCCGCCTGTCCTCGCAGCAAACCCTGAAGGCGGTATTCACGAGGAGCAATCAGTTCCGCGTCGCGAAACTGGATCACCTCCCAATCGCCCGTACCGCCATGCCGCAAGGCCGCTGCATTGGCGCCGTTGAGCACTTCGGCCTCGCCTCGGCTCTGCAGCGTGCCGGCCGCCACGCGCACCCGCACCGGCACGTGGCTCCACACACCCGCTGCTGCTGCAGGTAGCGGGTCGAGCGTCTCGCCGAGAATCGCCGGCCGGCGAACCTCACCCACCAGCGCGTAGCCGTAGTCCTCGCTCGCGCCGTAAACAGCCACCGGCCCCGCCCAAGGCCGCTTCACCACCGCCATATGCGGTGCGTGCGGCGTCTCCGCGCCCGTCAGCATCGGCAGGTCCAGGAGTTCGGCATAGACCGGCGCCGGCGCCATGATCGCCTTCGAGCGGGCCACCGGGTCGCGGTAGATCGGCACGTCGTAGACCCCGGGCTCGATCCGAACCGCGGTGATGGCGCGATGCGAAGTCTCCTCGATCCGGTCGAGACGGTAGAGATCGCGGCGCCCGTCGCCTCCAACGGAGACGATGTCGCCCGGCGTCACCCGCAGCCGCGAGATCGGCAGGCCGAAGACGATGATATCGCGCGCAATCCGGCTCTCGTTGAGCCAGCGATCTGCCATCGCCTGCGCCTCGCCCTCGCGCAGCACCAGCGGTAGGCTGGTCTGCGCAGTGTGCGGCTCGGCGCTGTCGCTCGCCACCGCCTCCGCCGCCCCGCTCTGATAATCGGCGGAAGCCTTTACGAAACCAAGTGTCACCCGCCCCGCCGTCTCGGCGGTCGGCCCGCGTGTGAGAGCCGCGACCGGCTTTCCCTCGCTGACCACCATCTCCTGGGTGGTCAGGTCGAGTAGCACCCGGCCACTGCGATTGGCGAAGGCAACGGCGCCGCTGTGCGAGAAGCTGTCGAACCCGTGCGCCAGCATCAGCGGCTGCAAGCTCTGGCGCGCCGTTTCAACCGCGCCGATCGTGTAGCCTGTGACCCCCCCGTGCAATGCGCTAACATCAAGCTCCGTCAGCTCCGCGCGCGCGCAGACCTCTGCGACCACCTCGGCCAACGCGCAGAGACTGGCCCGGCCGTTCAACCAGTGACCGCGGTCGTAATTCCTGCCGTCCGCCCAAAGGTCCATCCGGTCGGGAAAGTCCGGCCACGGCCGCGCATCCCAGGCCCAGACATGCGCGCGGCCCATATCGACCATCCGCCCCTCGTAGATGTCCGAGCGCGGATTGTTGCGAGGATCGTTCCAGTGCACATACATCGCCTGAAGGTAGCGGTGCTGGATGAAATCGTCGCGTGAGCCGTTGGAGTAGTAGGGAAAGAAGCTCTCCGACGACTTGGGGTCGAAGAAGACGTTGGGCTGATTCGTGCCCTTGTCTACCGCCGGACAGCCGAGCTCGGTGAACCAGATCGGCTTCGACTGCGGCCGCCAGTCCGTCTGGCCCGCCTTGACGCCGCCCGGACGATCGACATGCGGCAGCGACCACCAATTAACCAGGTCCTTGTAGCGGAACACCCAATCCTCGCCATAGGCGCCGTCGCGGATAGGCAGGCGGTCCTGCGCCTCCCGCCCAGCCACATTGGCATAGTACCAGTCGTAACCCTCACCCCCCGCGACATTGCCGCCGAGATGCCCCAGGTCGTAGATCGAACCGGCGGCGGCATCGGCATGGTCGGTGCCGTCGCGCCAGTCCGAAAGCGGCATGTAGTTGTCGATTCCGATGAAGTCGATCTCGGGATGCGCCCACAGCGGATCGAGGTGATAGAGCACGTCACCCGACCCGTCCGCTGGCTGATGGCCGAAATACTCCGACCAGTCGGCCGCATAACCGATCCGCGTCCCCGACCCGAGGATGCCTCGCACCTCCTCGGCAAGCGCGCACAGCGCCCGCACTGTGGGATAGGTCGTGACTCCGTCACGGATCTGCGTGAGACCGCGCAGCTCCGAGCCAATGCAGAACGCGTCCACCCCGCCAGCTGCCGCGCACAGATGCGCGTAGTGGAGGATGAAGCGGCGGTAGGACCATTCCTGCGGCCCGTCGTAGCCGACGGTTTCACCCTCGACGCGGAAGTCCGACGACTTCGCCGTTCCGAAGAACTGCGTGACCTCGTCGGTCGCCGCCGAGGAGCGGTCGGGGGAGCCGGAAGTCCCGGGCGCGCGCGACAGGGTAATGCGCCCGCGCCAGGGCACTGGCGGCTGATCCGCGTCACCGCTCCATGGATCGCGCAGGCCGTTACTCGCCAGGATGTCCATCAGGATGAAGGGATAGAACATCACCGAGATCCCACATGCCCTGAGCCGCGCGATCCCCTGGACCACCGAGGCGTCCGCCGGCGTGCCGCCAAACAGCGGCCGGTCGTCCACCCGGCTCACCACCTTCGCCGCCTCGCGCGCCTGACCCGAGACGTGCCAGGCCATCGGGGTTCCGTCCTGCCCCGACTGCTCGACGCCCGGTAGCAGCGAACAGCGGTCGCATCGCAAGTCGTCGCCGAACCAGCTCACCACCAGCGCGACGGACCGCGCGTTCGGCAGCTCTGCCTCGAGCTGGTCGAGCGAAGCCACCAGATCCGGCAGGCCTCGGTCGTTGTTCACATTGAGTACCAGCGTGTCGCCCTTGCCGCGATCGAAGAACACCGGCTCCGTCGCCAGCGAATATTCGCCGGTGCCTGGCACCAAAGCCACGCCACGCACGTCCGGCGCCGCGGAGGGCGGAACGCCGAGACCCGCGATCGCGGGCCTGCGGAAGACCTCGAAATTGAACTGCGGGATGCGGTTGCCGTAGGGCGTGAGATCGAGGTCCTCGAACACCACATAGGCGGTCCCGCGATAGGCCGGCGCGTGCTGCGATCCCTCAATCGCGGCGATGACAGGATCGGGCAACTGGCTCTCCGTTCCGGGATGCAGCCGCCAGGTCAGGCCCTTCTGGGCAATGGGCTGGCCATCGGCCCAGATGCGGCCGACCCGCAGGACCTCGCCTTCACACAGCGCGACCGCGAGGCTCACCGAATAGCTGAACTCACGCAAGGCGGCGCCGCCGCCGATGCCCTTGCCGCCGACGCTCTGCTCGCTGAAGCGCTCCAGAAAACGGCTCGACCAGATAATCTGCCCGGCCACACGCATCCGCCCGAAGACGCGCGGCAGAGGCGCCCCCTCGCTCGAACCCATGACACGGAACCGCTCGACCCGCCCGGTCTCGACCGGCTCGGCCCCCTGGCCCAACAGCCGCTTGTCGATGGCCGAACCCAGCGTCGCGCCGGCCGCCTTTCCCAGCGCCAGCGTCGTGAGCCCCAGGAAGGAGCCGCCGGCCGCACCGCCGAGCGCCGAGCCCGCCGCGGACAGGAGTAGTGTCGCCATCGTCAGCTCCTGTCGGGAAAGCGGAAGACACCGGCGATGCGCCGGGACCAGGACGGCGTCAGCGGCGACTCGACAACGCCGTGGCCGGAGTACGCATGGATCAGCGTCTCGCGCCCATACTCGGCCCACGCCAGGATGCCCAGATGCTTGGCGACGCCACCGTCGATCATCCGCAGGACGACGACGTCGCCCGCGCGCGCCTCTTCCCGCGCCACAGGGACGAGATGCCGCGCGGCAGCCGACAGCAATGCCTCGGTGCGCGCAAGCTCGTCCCAGTCGGGCGTGTAGGCGGGAACCGGCTGCGGCTCTTCCCCCATCATCTCGCGCCAGAGACCGCGCAGCAGCCCCAGACAATCAGCCCCGGCTCCACGGCAGCTCGCCTGATGCGCATAGGGCGTGCCGATCCATTCCCGCGCCCGCGCCACGATCTCGTCGCCCGTACCGGGCTCAGCCCAGCTGGCTCGTGCCGTCATGGATCGCTCCGTTCTTCGGGTACGCCGTCACCCAATCCTCGCCTGGAATGTGGGGAAATCCTCGGAAGTTAAGAAAATTCGAGAACTTTTGGCGGCAGGTCTCTGGCCGTTTGTCGCAGCCGGCCCTCAGCCGGAAGCGATCCCCCGCCGCCACCTCCTGCGACGGCTGCTGCCACAGATCGAGCAGGCGCAGCCCTTCTGAACTCTGCGTATCGACCTTGATCACCGATCCAAGACCGGCGTTCGCTCCGGCGACCCACGTGAGCGTGCCCTGCGTGAACCAACCGGGGGCGAATTCACCCAGACCCGCTGCGACCATTCGTGTCCCGCGGCTGTCGCCCCGGGCCGCGGCTTCGGCCGAAAACTCCGGCCGCCCCACTTCGACGCAACACTTGGCGTCGCCGAGGATGCGGTCGCAGCTCCGCAGGATGCTGCGACCGACCGGAATATTGAGCCGCTCGGCTAGGCCGCGTAGCTCGACCTCGAACGCGCCGTCTGCCCGCCGGATCTCGCCGAACTCGCCGCGGAAGAGCTGGACCCGAAGTTCCGGCCGCTCCCAATCGACGAGCCAATGCTCGATTAGCGCGCGATCGAAACGGCCCGAACGGACGTCCTCCTCGCGCACCGCAGCATCGCTGAGAGCGCCGAGCGCCTGAGCGTTGTCCACGCTGAGTCCTGTCGCGCTCTCGAGCGCGCTCGCGTCCATGCCGGAGCTCGCGCGGAACAGCTGCCCGTCGAAGTGAAGATCGTGGTCGTGGTCCGTGAACCCGAACGTCATGCCGTCCGTCCGAGAGACGCGCCAACAGCGACAAAGCTGCGTTGCCCCGCTGTTCAGTCGCGTCTGAAGCTCGGGCTCGACCGCCCGCATCAGAGCCGCACCTCAACCACCGGTATTGACGGGATTTCGCCCGCCGTGAAGCCCGCGAGGCTCGCATTGATCCGATCGGCGTCGAAGCGCACCGGCACGTCAAAGGCGAATCCCGCCGTCACCGCCGCCCCAGCTGCGGGCGCCGAGGCGAGCCGCACCTGCCCGCTCGCATGATCTACGGTAAAGTCGAGGCCGGCCTCTTGCGTCTCGCCCGCGACGGCCACACTCACGGTGCCTGGGACGGGCTTGGTGATCTGACGCACATAGGCCTGCGCTCCCGAGGCATAGGTCTTGCAAAGCTGGAACGCGGCCCGCGTCCCGTCGCCGGTTCCGAGCTTCTGGTCGCGCGGCGAGGGAATGGCGGAGGGTGCGCAGGACTTGAAGTCCGTCCAGTCCTTCCAGCGGAATCCGAAGAGCTGCCCGTGTCGCGCTTCAAAGAACGCCACCACCTCCGCAAGGTCGTCGAGCGAGCGGACCCCAAGGCCGGCATCGTAGCGCCGCCGCGACCCCGCCCATGGAGAGTTGCGCTCCTCAAAACCGTTGCTGAGCGTGACGATCTCGGTGCGACGCTCGGGACCGCCGCTCGACCCGACCGACAGGGGCGCGGGAAAGCGCACGTCGTGGAAACTCATGGCTGCTGTCCCTCAGAGATTGCGGCGACCGCGCTGGATCGCCCGGTTCATCTCGGCGGCGATCTGGCTCTGCGAACGCTTGAAGCCCGTCGCATCGGGTGTCGAGATATTCATCGTGACATGAACGGATCCGCCTCCGCCGCCAGAGCGCACGCCGAGCCTCCCGTCGGCGCCGCGCGCCAGCGGCACGATCGCCTCTGGTCCCGCCTCGCCCATGAGGCCCTGGCCGCCCCGCATCGGGAATTGTGTCGGCCCGTTGACGACGCCGCCCCGCGCGAAGGCGGCGACGCGGCCCGCGTGCAAGACACTTCCCTTCTCGAACGGCATCAGCCTGCCTAGGAGCGACTGGACGCCGTTGCCGACGGCCGAACCGAGGGCGCCCTGCACCGGCTCGAGCGCCTTGGCCAGAACCGATCCCGAAATGGCTCTGCCCATTGACGACAGCGCATCCGTCAGCCGCTTGCCGTCGAAGACCACGCCCTCGAACGCCTTGCGAACCGATCCGGACACCGTTTTCGACATCCCCGATGCCTCGCGACCCGCTTCTTTCATGCTGCCCTGCACGCCGTCGAGCTCGCGCCGGAAAGCTCCGGTAACCCCCTCGAGGCCCGTTAAGCTACCCTCGAGCGTCGCAAACTGCGCCTCGAGCCCTGTCAGGTCCGCCTCATAATCCGCCATATGTCCTACGCTGTCCGCCTGATCGCCCCGGCCTAGGCTAGGCGAAAGTGTTAACAGAATCTAAAAGCGAAGAATTTTATTCAATGTTTTCAGTGGCGCCATCGATGTTGCACCGTGCAACGCCTAAGGTTGCGCGCCCCCGCTTCCGTCGCCGCGGCCGGTTCCCTGCAAACCGCATCACCCCGCATCTGAGGGCTCGGACCACGTCTTGTCCGGGAACTGCGCCGCCAGCTCCGCCAGCTCCGCCCGGGTCAACGCCTCTGGCGCGACGCCGCTGCCCGCCATCAGCATCAGCTCCGCCGGCGTCAGGTTCCAGAAAGTCTCGGGCGACAGACGCAGGTGCACGAGACCCAGCCGCATCAGCGGGACCCAGGCAACACGGCTCATACGCCGCCGTCCTCTCCAGGGAGCGTAAATGTGACCTTCAGGAGCTTCGCCGCCGCCTGCGTCGCCGCCAGCGGACCGCCGTCGATCCGGCTTTGCATCACCTCCGCCTCCGAGACCTTCCAGCCGCCGCCATTCAACCCGGCGGTCAAGAGGCCGATCATGTCCCTGACCTTGAAGTCTCCCGTCTCAAAGCGGCTGACCACCTCCGTCAGTGATGCACAATCGAGCCGCGTCTCCAACTCCGCCAGCGCGCCGAGCGTCAGGCGCATCACCCGATCCTCGCCATCGACGCGGAGCAGCACCTCCCCGCGATAGGGATTGGCCATCAAATTCCCTCGAAGGCGAGCGCGCCGGCCGAGCTCATTGCCAGCTCGTACACCGCCCCGCCGTCGTGCTGACCTGAGTACTCGAGACTGGTGATCTGGAACGGACCACTTATGATCCCGAAACTGGGAATGATTACTTGGAAGTTCGGGATCTCGCCATTGAAGAAGATCGCGCGCGCCCGCTCGTCAGTCGCCTCGTCGCGGAAAACGCCGGAACCGGTGATCGCGGCGCTGCGCACACCGGCGCCCGATAAGAGCTCACGCCACCGACCTTCGCTGGCGAGGTTAGTCACATCGACAGTTTCGGCGTTGAAGGTAATCCGCGAAGCGCGCAGCCCCGCTATGGTGTCGAAAGAACCGGCTCCGGTCATGTCCAGCTTGATCAACAAATCTTTGCCTCTCTGGGCCACCATGCCTAGCTCCTCATGATGTAAAAATCAGTCGTTCTGATCAACGAAGGCGCGGAACCTCAGCGCGATCCGTCGTTTCTCAGGCGCTCGCCCGCGGTCGGCCTTGGCCTGTAGGAATCGCAGCCCGACCAGATGCCCTCGCACCATCGGCAGTGGCGCATCGATCAGGCTCTCGCAAACCGCCGCGGCGATAGTTTTGGCCGTACCGAACCCGTCCCGAGCCGAGTGGACGGTAACGCTGAAGTCGTGAACCGCGCCTTGGCTGGTCTTGGTGTCGTTCGGCCGCACCAGCTCCTCGCCGAGCGTGATATGGTCGGGCGCGGCCTCGTCCGGAACGACACGCATCGGGGCATCGTAGATTGCGGTGCCAATCAGCTCGGCGAGCGCGGGATCGCCGGTGAGGCGCTGGTAGACTGCGGCCTGCAGCCCCGCCGCGAAGGCATAGGTCACGGCAAAACTCCTTCTTCCGCGCTGATGTCCAGATAGAGTGCCCGCGGATCTGCCTCGGCGACGGTGAGGATGTTGAATACCCGTTCGCCGTCGCGAAACCGCTGATCCGGGCGTGGGCGGGAGGTCGCACCGACCGGGGCGGCCCTAACTAGGATTCGATATTTCACGCGCGGCGTGATCTCGCCGGCGACGAAATCCTCGCGTCCGGAGCGCGCCGCGACATCGGCCCAAAGCGTCCCGAGAGGCGTCCACGTTGCGATATAGCCGCCTGAACCGTCTGGCCGCATGTCTCGCGCCTCTAGCACCAGCCGTCGCGAGAGCTGGATTTGCCGGTTCACGACACCGCTCCACCGACGCGGATGGGTCGGTAGGCCTCAATCAGCATCATTACACCAAAGGGCATCGACGCCGCATCGACTCCGGTAGCGGACCGGTGTTCAAAGTAGTGCGCCGCCAAAAGGAACACCGCTTGCCGAAGGTCCGCCGGAACCTCATCCCACGTCTCGCCGTATCCTGCCGTCAAACTAATTTCGGCGCGACCGTTCTGTGGGATGCGGGGCAAATTGCGTCCGTATCTCCCCACAAGGCGCGGCCTCTGGCGGTCGCGCAGCACCGACCAGGCGTCGGAAGAAACCAAGGTTTCGCTGCCGTCCGCCGCAATTATCAGGATGGCGTCCACCGAGCGGATCGGGCTGATTGGAAGCCCTTGGCTGGAGTCCTCGCGCCAGCGCGTCACGCTCCAAGTGAACGTGCGGGCCAAGAGTGCGCGCCCGATACGGGCTTCAACTGCGGCCATGGCCGCCCGGAGGTACAGTTCCAGAATGCTGTCCTCCGACCTGTCGTCGGTGAAGCCGGTCCCAAGCCGCAGGTGCTCGGCAAAGACCCGCACTGGCACCGCCGACACGGGCGGCGCGCCCACTTCCGTCAAGATCATCGGGAACTCCTGTTTGGGGCCTCAAGCCCGACACAATCCGCATGGTGAGGCTGCGGCCGTGACGGAATGTGCTCGTGCCAAAGCCCACGCTGCACGCCCACGAAGCAGCCGGCGCAACACACCCCCGCACCGCCCGAGCGGAATTGGAGCAGCTTTGGAAGATGCGAGGGTGTGCAGGACCCGCTCCGCCGGAGTGGAGCGAGGCATTTACGCTCAGTAGCGGCGGAATCGCGTCCCGTCTTCAGCTGAGCGCAAATTTCAGCAGCTTGATCGCGGAGAAGTCGCTCACGTCTCCGCCGATGCGCTTAGTCGCATAGAACAAGACGTGCGGCTTGGCCGAAAACGGATCTCTCAGGATGCGCAAATCCGGCCGCTCAGCTACCGTATAGCCGGAGCGGAAATCTCCAAATGCGAGTGCGAAGCTGTCGGGCGCGATGTCCGGCATGTCCTCCGCTACCAGCACTGGATATCCCATCAGCCGCGCCGGTTCGCCCGCGGCCAAGCCATCGGACCACAGGAACCTTCCGTCCGCATCCTTCATTTTCCGGACGCTCCCGGCGGTCTTTGAGTTCATTACGAAGGTGCCGTTGGCGCGATAGCGCGCACCAAGAGCGTAGACCAGATCGACGATGGCATCCGCAGGGTCAGTGGAGCGGAAGTCACCTACAGCGCCCGTTGGGATATAGCCGAGAGACCCCCAGGTCCAGAGCTCGTCATCCACCTTGGGGTAGTTGAGAAAGCCCGTTGGCTTGTCGATGCCGTCGCCCGAGATGAAGGCCAGCGCCTCGGAGCGGCTGAACTTGTCCGCGATCCGCTGCGCCAGCCAGTTTTCCACGTCGAACGCGCTGTCGTCCAGCAGCCGCTGGCTCGCCTTTGGCAACGCCGATAGCTCGTGCAGCGGGATCGAGATGCGATCGACCAGCGGCGTTCCCGACTCGGTGCGTTCGGCGGTCTCGGTCGCCCAGCCGGCGCCGACGTCGCTGTGGTCGATCAGCACGTCGAAAGCCGAAGCTTCCACTGAGACCACGTTTGCGATGGTGCGGATCGAGGCTGCGCTGCGCAGCGCTCCCACGATCTCGGCCGCCGTCTGCGGATCGACCAGGTACCCACCATCCGCCGCGACGGCCGTGGACAGCGCCTTCTCCTCCAGGCTCAGGCTGCGCAAGCCGTCGTCCTCGCCCGACCGCACATACGCCGCGAAAGCCTTCTGGTGAGGCGTCTCGGTCTCGGCGGCTCGGGCCAGTGGCGGGCGGGACATGGCGATGGATTTGCGATCGAGCATGGTCAAACGGGCTTCCTGTTCCTTGAGCTTCGCTTTGATCTCGGTCTGGAAGGACTTCAGCTCCCCCAGAAATCCGGTGAGGGCCGCCTTGACCTCTCCGCGGGGATGGTCCCCCGGCACGGGAAAATCGGCCCCGGACTTGACGTCGGGTGTCTGCATCATGATCATCCTTGGTGACTGAAGGCGGGAGGCCGCTAGACCAACAGGTTGCGGGCTTCTCTGAATGTGTCCGCCAGAACTCGTGCTATATCCATGTCGTCGTCGGCGACATGGCTATGGGCGCGTGCTTGCGGCAGCATGGGAAACGTCACGAGAGAAACCTCCCACAGCTCGATCTCGTAGAGGCGCCGACCGGCACCCGCGGGTCGATCCGAACGCAAGGTGCGATATCCAATTGACAATCCGTCGATTGCCCCGGCCTGGAGCAGCGCCAGGGCCTCGCGGCCTGCTTGGACCTCTGTCAGAAGCCTTCCCCGTACGAAAAGCCCCCGCTCGTCCTCCCTCACCTCGTCCCAGACGCCAATGGGCTTTGTCGGATCGTGCTGCCACAACATCTTTGCCGCCCGCCCCGAGCGTGCGAGTTCGGCGAGCGATGCGCCGTAAGCTCCTTTCTGAACCACGTCACCACTGTTGTCGCGGGTCCCGAAGAGGCTCGCATAGCCCGCGATTTCGGCGCCCTCCTTCAGCTTAAGGTCGCTGCCGAAGCTCTGGAACTTCGTCTCGAGCGGAAAAGCCCCACCCAGCCCCTGCATCATATGCTCCATGTGATCTCCGTTCGTCACGACTTCGCCGATGGCCCGACGCGCCGCAGGCACTTCCGGAAAAACAGCTTTCGTGACGGATAATAGACCATCTCGTAAACCCGCCACTCCCTCTGTTCCCGCTCGCTGAGCGCAAGGTGTTTGGCCTTCAGATGAGCGTATGCCGCCCAGCCCGGCAGGAGGCCAAGAAACAGGACGTTGATGTAGGCGCCCGAGTAGCTGACCCACTCCGCAGTCCAGTAGAAGCCTCCCAGGCGCAACCCGCGCAGCAGAATTGCCCAATAGAGCGTATTGAGAGCGAAGGCAGAAAAGCCGATGCAAATTCCATGCGCGAACCAGCTGTGGCAATCCGCATGCTTCGGCCTCAGAACCGCTCCAAATGCCCGAATGACGCTGAAAGAAACAGTAACCGAGAACATGCCAAAGATCAATGTAACAACATTTCCCAATTCTCAAGGCCTTTTTTCCTGTTCTTTCAAATCTTCTCGGCTGATCACCGAAGTCATGAATTCATCGAGAAGGTGCCTGAGCTGGTTACCCATCTCAGCGTTCTGTCGCATCTCGGCACGCAGTCTCCGCATCTTTGCATCGATATCCTTCGCCCCCCGCTTCCGCCGCTTCCAGAACCTCATCGCTTGACCTTCGTGTCGATCACACGCACCAGTTGCTGGAGAACCTGCGTGTTCTCGACGGTCTGGGAAATTGTTCTCTCGATGAGCTCGAGGTCGGTCCGGCGGCGCTCCTCGGAACGCTTGCGCTCGTCATCAGACCTCCGCCGCTCCTCCCAGACCGCATAGAGGAAGAAGGGCCACCCAAGCCCGACGACGCCGTACTCGAGAAACTTCTGGAACGCTTGCCCGACCAGATCCTCCATACCGTCATCCCGCTGTTGCTGCGCGCGGCCAAGTCATTCGGAGGCCTCACTGTCGGGCAGGCTCGGCAGCCCCAGCATCTTTCGCTTCTCGCTGTCGGTGAGAAAGTCCGCCTCCCCGATCCGGCGCCACATCGTTTCTCGCTCGACCGCGAGCGCGGCGACATTGTCGAAATCAATCTTGATCGAGAAGCCCTCGCCGTAGAAATTCGGTAGCCAGCCGGAAATCGCCGCCAGGCTCTTCGCCACCAGCGGCAGGACCGTCAGCCGGTAGAAGGCCCGGTGCGCCTCCTGGTAGTTTGCATAGGTGTTGTCGCCCGGCAGACCGAGCAGCATCGGGGGCACCCCGAAGGCCAGCGCGATATCCCGCGCCGCCGCCTCTTTCGTGCGGTGGAACTCCATGTCCGACGGAGAAAATCCCATCGGCTTCCAGTCGAGCCCTCCCTCGAGCAGCATCGGGCGCCCGGCGTTGCGCGCGCCCTGGTGATGGCTCTCCAGTTCGTCGATCAGCCGCGTATACTGGTCCGAGGCCAGTGACCCCTGTCCATCCGCCCCCCTGTAGACGATCGCTCCCGAGGGCCGAGCGGCATTGTCGAGCAGCGCCTTCGACCAGGCACTGGCGGAGTTGTGCACATCGATTGCGCTTGCCGCGGCCTGCATTGGCGACAGCCCATAATGATCGTCCTGCGGGTGAAAGCTCTTCACGTGCAGGATCGGGAGTCGCTCCTGACGCATGTCGAACGTGTGCTTTCGGCTGCCAACGCTGTACTCGTATGCGACCGGCCAGCCGTCGGGCCCCTGCACCACCTTCGTGCGGTCCGACCGCAGCACGTAAAGCTCGCGTGGCCCGTTAATAGCATCCGCCCCCGCGGCCTCGAGATAGCCGTCGCCGGTCAGCAGCAGGTTGCCGTAGAAGCTCTCCATCAGCGCAGCACCGCCCTGTAGCGGGTTGGGAGCCGCCAGAAGGTCGAGCACGGGATGAATGTCGTAGCGCCGCTCCGCGTCCTGCACGATGACCGGGATCGCCGCGGCAGCTTCGGTGATGATCTTGACGCATCGGAATCCGACCGGATTGTTCAGAAAGCCGATCCGGGTGGTCGTCGCGGGATCGCGCGCGGACCAGCTTACGCGGCCAGCACCCTGAAGAGACACAACGGGTTGCGCGGCCGACACCTTGGCCTCCGGCGCTTGCAATTTGGTCGCGCCGAGGATCTTCAGAACCATTGTTGCTCGCTCCATATCGGGATTTGCAGGCGCGGCGCGGCTGCCGAAGCTGTCCCAGCACAAGCCAAGACCAGGGCCGGATCGTCCGGTCCCGGAGCGCTGGGCGAAGAAGTTCAGTTTCCTGACGAAGCGTGGACGAAGATGCCCAAACGACGGCTAGAGCCCTCGGATCCGGGGGGCACGATACGCCGCGGCCGGGTCGATCATCAGATCGGTTATAGCCCAGACCAGTGCATCGACCCGGTCCGGACTGCCCCGCCCGCGAAAGCCGCTGCTCGTCATCGCGGCCATCTGTTCCTCGAGTGCCGCGAAGGGCGCCCGATGCGAGATCCGCCCCTGCTCGTAAAGTGCTGCGACCGGCTCGGCGCGCGCGACCTTGCCCCGGCTGGCGCGGACGCCGCGGAAGGGAACCATCGGATCGATCTGCCGGATCAGCGTCGCGACCAGATCGCCACCCTGGTTGACCTCGGCCACCAAACGGTCTGCCCGGTACGCGTGGAAGAGGTCGACCGCGCGGCGTGCCCAGACTTGCGGCGTCGCCCCCTTGACGCTGCCGTCGTAGATGATCTCCGCCGTCCAGTCCTGCGGCGGACCCTGCTGGGAGACGCCGGCCACGACGATGCCGCATTCGTCGGAGTCCGTCCCGCTCGTCACCGGAGGATCGACCGCCACGACGATGCGATCGAGATCGAGCGCGCGGTCTTCATTCGCCGCCTCGAGCATGGTCCAGGTCCACAGAGCGCCTTCCGTCTCGAAGATCAGCTCGCCGTCGAGTTCCTGCCGCCCGAGCCGCGTGTCCTGGTACTTCTTCGTGATTGTCTCGAGAAAGCTCTGCGCCAAGTGCATCTCGTTCGCCGAGGTTGGGGCCGTCGTCAAAACGCTCGCTTCGTCCTCGACGATCCTCATCAGCAGCGGGTTGTTGCGCGGCGTGGTCGTCACGACCTGCCGCGGCCGAGTGCCGAGCCGCAGTCCGAACTGCAGCATGTTCCACGCTTCCTCGCCCTTTCTCCACTTCGCCAGCTCGTCGCTCCAGGCGCAGTCGAACTGGGGGCCCCGCAGGCGCTCCGGATCGCTGGCGGAGAACAGCTGCGCCGTGGCGCCGTTCGGCCACATCAACTGCTTGCGCGTCGCGACCCAGATCGGACGCCGATCGGGCGGTGAGCAGTCGAGAATGCCGGAATCCCCGAAGACCATAACCTCACGCGCCTGCTCCAGGGTCTCCGCGACCAGCGCGACCCGGGAGCAGAGTCCCGGGTCGGCTGGTTGCGCGCCCTCGACCTGCGCGCGGATCCATTCTGAACCCGCGCGGGTCTTGCCTGCCCCCCGTCCGCCCAGGATCACCCAGGTGACCCAGTCTCCTGTCGGAGGCAGCTGATGTTCCAGCGCCCAATGCTCGAAGAGCCAGGGCAGGGACATCAGTGCGTTCGGGCTCAACGCATCCAAGAATTCCACCACCTCACTTTCTGGCAGACCAGAGAGCAAAGCGCGCAAGGACTTCGTCTCGCGCGGTGTGGAGATCGAGTTCGCAACTCGCCCCGCCGTTCCAGTGTTTGCTACGTTTTTCAAGATTTGCCTCGAGATCGAGCACAGATTGCAGTGCCTTGTGGTGGGCCTTGACGGCCTCCACATGGTCCTTGCAATCCGCCTCGGTGTCGGTGAGACCGTTGATTTGCGCGATTCGCCGCTGGAGACCCACGGTCAGATCACGGTATAGTTCGCGAGTGCGCTCGAGAAGATCGCCCGGCGCCATCGCTGCTGTAGCTGAAATTGTCATGTGTACTACCCTGGCTGCTCCGCCCGGGCACTCGAAAAAACAAGCGGAACCGTCTTTTGACAGCTCCGTTTGCCCACTTATTCCAGCATGCCCGAAGGTATACCTGAGAGCGCGCGCGCTGTCAAGCGGGTAGTGCCTCAGTTTGAAATCTCTTTCTTGTAGGTCTTGGGGCGGCCGGGCTTCGGGGCGCGACCGTCCATGACGGCGATCACCTCTTCCATCTCCCAGACGTGATCGGTCAGCCCCGCTTCCATGGCAGGCGTGACG
>JBBQRM010000002.1:0-25753 GCA_038214855.1 Rhodobacterales bacterium
GGCGGCGCTGCCGATGCGCTGCTGGTCGCGCTCGTCGCGGCGCTGCTGGCCACCCTCGCGGCCTTCGCCGTGCATGTCGCCTGAGGTGCTGTTGGCCGGCGGAGAGGTGGTCGGGCCGTGCTAGGGACCGCGGCGCCGCTCATCTTCCACATCCTGGTGCAGGCGGTCCTCGTGGTCCGGGTTTTGCTCCGCCCGCACCGCGACCCGGCCTCGCGCATGGCCTGGATCGTGGTGATCCTGGCCCTGCCGGTGATCGGGGCGCTCGGCTACCTGCTCCTGGGCGAGGTCCGGCTCGGGCGGCGCCGGATCCGCGGCGGCCCGCGCGCTCTGCCGCCCGCCGACCCCGGCGCCGCTGACCTGCCCGCGACCTGGGCCGCGCTGTTCGCGGTCGGCACCTCGGCCGGGGGCCTGCCGCCGGTGGCGGGCAACCGCGGCCGTCTGCTCGCCGACGCGCGCGCCACCATCGAGGCGCTCGTCGCCGATATCGATGCGGCTTCCGACCACGTGCACGTCATGTTCTACATCTGGCTGCCCGACCGCAGCGGTACGGCGGTGGCCGCGGCGCTGGAGCGCGCGGCGCGGCGCGGCGTCGTCTGCCGGGCGATGGTCGACGACCTCGGCTCGCGGGCGCTGATCCGCAGCCCGCTTTGGGCGTGCATGCGCGCGGCCGGGGTCCGGCTCGGGCGGGCGCTGCCGATCGGCAATCCGCTGCTGCGCATCCTCGAGGGAAGGATCGACGTGCGCAACCACCGCAAGATCGTCGTCGTCGACGACCGGATCACCTATTGCGGCAGCCGCAACTGCGCCGATCCCGAATTCGCGCCCAAGCCGCGCTACGCCCCCTGGGTCGACACGATGATGCGCTTCGAGGGCCCGGTCGCGCGACAGAACCAGCGTCTCTTCGCCGAGGACTGGACCGCCTACGAGGGCGAGGACCTCTCGGAACTCGTCGCGCGCGCGCCGCCGCCGGTGGGGCCCGGCTTCGTCGCCCAGGCGATCGGCACCGGCCCCGAGGTGCGCTTCTCGGCCCTGCCGGAGATCTTCGTGACGCTGATGTACGCGGCGCGGAGCGAGCTGGTGGTCACCACGCCCTACTACGTGCCCGACGACGCGATGCAATCGGCGCTCTGCGCCTGCGCCCGCCGCGGCATCGCCACGCGCCTGGTCCTGCCGGCGAGAAACGACAGCCGCTTCGTCGCCGCGGCCAGCCGCAGCTACTACCCCGCACTCCTCGCCGCGCGCGTCGAGATCCACGAGTTCGAGGACGGACTGTTGCACGCCAAGACCCTGACGCTCGACGGTGCGATCACACTGATCGGCTCGGCGAACATGGACCGGCGCAGCTTCGAGCTGAACTACGAGAACGAGATCCTGCTCGCGGATGCGGCGCTGACCGGCGACCTGCGCCGGCGCCAGCAGGAATTCATCGCCCGGTCCCGCCGCGTTACGGAGGCCGAGGTCGCGGCCTGGAGCCTGCCGCGGCGGTTGTGGATGAACGCCGCCGCGATGCTCGGCCCGGTGCTGTGACCGGCCTGCGCCCGCGCCGCGGGCCTTCGGCTGCGCGATTGACAGGGGGAGGGGAATCGGGTGCCATCGAGGCCACGCCACCCGCCAGCAACCGGAGCCCCCCATGCACGCCAGATCGCTCGCTTGCCTCGCCGCCGCCGCCGCCGCTACCGCCCTTGCCGCCCCGGCGGCGGCCCAGGACACGCAGGTCGCCATCGGCATGAGCGGCTGGACCGGCTTCGGGCCGCTGACGCTCGCCAGGGAGGCGGGGCTCTTCGCCGAACGCGGGCTCGACGTCGACATCGTCAAGATACCGCAGAAGGACCGCCACCTCGCCATCGCCTCGGGCGACATCCAGTGCGCCGCGACCACCGTCGAGACCTTCATGATCTGGAACGCCAACGGCGTGCCGATCAAGCAGCTGTTCCAGCTCGACATGTCGCACGGCGCCGACGGCATGGTCGTGCGCAACGACATCGCGGCGATCTCCGATCTCAAGGGCAAGACCGTGGCGGCCTCCGCCCCCGGAACCTCGCCCTATTTCGTGCTCGCCTGGATGCTGAACGAGAACGGGCTCACGCTCGACGACGTGACGGTCGCCAATCTTGAGCCCTCGACGGCGGCGCAGGCTTTCATCGCCGGCCAGAACGACGCGGCGATGACCTACGAGCCGTATCTGTCGGCGGTGCGCGACGCGCCGGAGGCCGGCAAGATCATCGCGACCACGCTCGACTATCCGATCGTGATGGACAGCTTCGGCTGCACGCCCGACTTCATCGCCGAGAACCCCGAGGCGGTGAAGGCGCTGGCCGACGGCTATTACGCCGCCCTCGACATGATCGAGGCCGACCCCGAGAAGGCCTACCGGATCATGGGCGCCGACGTCGATCAGTCGGGCGAGGAGTTCGCGGCCTCGGCGGACTATATCGAATGGCAGGACCGCGAGGCGAATGGCGCCTTCATGTCCCAGGGCATCCAGGACTTCTACGACAAGGCAGGGCCGCTGCTGGTGGAGATCGGCATCATCGAGGCGGTGCCGGCCACCGACACGCTGGTCGATACGAGCTGGATGGAGTGAGACGACCTCCTGCTGATCCCTGCGGGGCCGCGTTGCCCGGACCGGAAAAGCGAGGCTCCAGTGGAGCCTCGCCCGGTCCGTCGCCCGGAGCCACCAGCGAAGGGCGAGGGGGGGCTCAGCCTGGAATGACTTTCGCAATCGGGCCGCGCCTGCCTGGCGGGCGCGTCTATCGCGCCTGCGTCACGCCGGAGGCGTGCCTCCGGCACGACGGGCAGGCAGGCGCGGACCGATCTGTCAACGGACAGATCGGTCGGGCGTGTGGAAAGGGGGCGCTTCACGTGGGAAGAAATCCGAAGCAATCCCCCGGAACCCGAATGACACGCCCCCCCTCCGGCGCCGCCGCGTGAGCCGGTCGTCGGTCTCGGACGGCGACGGCCTCCGCGCCGCCGCACCCGGCGCGGACGGCACCGCCCGGCTCGGCCGCAGGCGGCGGCGCGCGATGCGGCCGCTGGTCCCGGTGGGGCCGGGGGCGCGGGCCCTTCTCGGCCTGTCTTTCTTCGTGCTCTTCGTGCTCGTCTGGTCGCTCGCGACCTTCGGCGGCTTCGTCTCGCCGTTCTTCCTCGCGAGCCCCTGGAAGATGCTCCAGGAGGGCTGGCAGCTCCTGATCGAGTTCGGCTTCGCCTACGACATCGGCATGACCGTGTGGCGGGTCTTCGGCGGCTTCGTGCTCGCCACTCTCGTGGCGGTGCCGGTGGGCATCGCGATGGGCGCCTACAAGCCGGTCGAGGCGTTCTTCGAGCCGTTCGTCTCCTTCGCCCGCTACCTGCCGGCCTCGGCCTTCATTCCGCTGCTGATCCTGTGGGCCGGGATCGGCGAGACGCAAAAGCTGCTGGTGATCTTCATCGGCTCGGTGTTCCAGATCACGCTGATGGTCGCCGTCACCGTCGGCGGCACGCGGCGCGATCTGGTCGAAGCCGCCTATACGCTGGGGGCCTCCGACCGCGGCATCGTCCGGAGGGTGCTGCTGCCGTCCTCGGCGCCGCAGATCGCCGAGATCCTGCGCCTCGTGCTCGGCTGGGCCTGGACCTATGTGATCGTGGCCGAGTTGATCGGCTCGTCCTCGGGCATCGGCCACATGATCGTCAACAGCCAGGCGCTCTTGAAGACCGGGCAGATCATCTTCGGGATCATCGTCATCGGCCTGATCGGGCTCGTCTCCGACTTCCTGTTCAAGGCGGTGAACCGCAGGCTCTTCGCCTGGAGCTTCGCATGAGCGCCATCGCCATCGACGCCGTCACGCGCACCTTTCCGGGCCTGCGCGGCGGACAGGCGACGCAGGCGCTTCTGCCCATCGACCTTAAGGTGGCGCAGAACGATTTCGTCACCATCCTCGGGCCCTCGGGCTGCGGCAAGTCCACGCTCCTGCGCATCGTCGCGGGCCTCGAGGAACCCTCGCAGGGCGAGGTGCGCGTGCAGGGGCGGCCCGTCGAGGGCGCGGGTCCCGACCGCGGCATGGTCTTCCAGTCCTACACGCTCTTTCCCTGGCTGACCGTCGCCGAGAACATCGGCTTCGGCCTGCGCGAGAAACGCATGGCCCGGCCCGTGCGCGACGAGATCGTGTCCGGCTACATCGCCAAGGTGGGGCTCGCCGGTTTCGAGCGCCACTATCCCAAGCAGCTCTCGGGAGGGATGCAGCAGCGCACCGCCATCGCCCGCGCACTCGCCAACGATCCGGAGATCCTCCTGCTCGACGAGCCCTTCGGTGCGCTCGACAACCAGACCCGCGGCCTGATGCAGGAACTTTTGCTCGAAATCTGGGAGGCCGACCGAAAGACCGTGCTCTTCGTCACCCACGACATCGACGAGGCGATTTTCCTGGGCGGCCGCTGCGTGGTGATGACGGCGCGGCCAGGGCGGATCAAGACCGAGATCCCGATCCCGCTCCCACATCCCCGCCACTACCGGATGAAGACCTCCCCCGAGTTCCTGGCGCTCAAGGAAACGATCACCGAGGAGATCCGCGAGGAGGCGAAGAAAGCCGTCGCCTGACCCTGAGCAAATCCTTTCCCTGTGGTTAACGGACTTCACAACCCGTTGTAATCACGCACCGATCCAGATTGCTCAACCTTGAGCAGCCAACCCGGCCGCGCGCCTTAGGACGCACGCCGGAGCGCCGGGGCCGGAGGCGGCGTGTCCTCGACCCGGTCGAGATCGAAGGCCGCGACCTCCCGGACACCGGGGCAGCGAACTTCGGCGGGCGGGGATTGCGATTGACACGGCGCGGGCAAGCCGCTGAAGTTGCTGCCGCCGCTTGCTCCATCCACCGTCCGGAGAGATACGAGATGCCGCAATCCCGCCTTCGCGCCCTGCTGATGGCCGGCGCCGCCGTCTTCCTGCTGCCGCTCGCCGCGCAGGCGCAGGAGACGCTGAACGCGCTCGTCTGGTGCGACCACACCGACCCCGAGCTGATCGAGCCCTTCGAGGCGGAGCACGACGTCCGGGTCAACCTGCGCGAATACGAGGGCACGGGGACGGCGCTGTCCCTGATCGAGCAGTCGCAGCCGGGCGACTGGGACGTGCTGGTGATCGATGCGATCGACGTGCCGCGCGCCGTGGAGGCGGGCATCCTCGGGCCGCTGCCGGCGGAGGCGCTGCCGATGGACGACATCTTCCCGCAGGTGGTGATGCCAGAGAAGAACAGCGTCGACGGCACGCCTTACGCGGTGACCGAGAAGTTCGGCTACAACACCATCGCCTTCAACCGCGACAAGGTCGATCCCGCGGACATGGACGACCTCGCCGTCATGTCCTCGGACAAATACGCGGGCCGGATCGCGATCTACGACTATTACCTGCCGGTGATCGGCCTCGCCGCCATCGCCATCGGCAAGGAGACGGCGGATCTGACGGAGGACGACCTGCCGGCGATCGCCGAGGAGCTCAAGGCGATGCGCGCCGCGGCCTCCCAGGTCGGCGAGGTCGTGTCCTCGCAGACGGCACTCGCCACCGGCGAGGTGGATATCCTCGTGGGCGGCGGCGAATGGGTGACCGCGGGGCTGATCCAGGACATCCCCGAGCTCGACTGGGTGATCCCCGAGCAGGGCGCGGTCCGCTGGGCGCAGTCCATCGGCGTCTTCGCCGACAGCGAGAAGCCCGAGCTCGCGCTCGAGTTCGTCAAGTACATCCTCTCCCCCGAGGGCCAGGCGCGGCTCGCGACCGCGTCGTGCTACCAGGCGATGCCGGCGAACGAGGCGGCCGGCGCGCATCTGAGCGAGGCGGAGAAGGCGGCGCTGCGCTGGGACGACCAGCCGGCCTACCTCGAACGCGCGCAGCTCTATCCCGCGCCCGATGCCGAGCTCGACGCAAAGATGCAGGACCTCTGGATCGAGATGCTCCAGCAGTGAGCGTTCCACGGGCGCGGCGATGAGCGGGGCGGGCGGCCGGTTGCGCGGCTGGCTCCTCGTCGCCCCCGCGCTCCTCTGGACGCTGGCGCTCTTCGCCGCACCCTTCGGCTTCATGGCGGCGACGAGCCTGTGGACGCGGACCTCCGCCGGGATCGAGCGGGACTGGACGCTCGCGAACTACGCGCGGTTCTTCACGACGGAGGCCTTGGTCGAGGGGCTGTGGAACTCGCTCGAGATCACGCTGATCGTCACCGCGATCTCGGTGCTGCTCGCCTATCCGCTCGCCTGGTTCATCGCGATGCGCATAGCCCCGCGCTGGCAGCGGCTGGCGCTGATCGCGGCCGTCCTGCCGTTCTGGACGAGCTACGTCGTGCGCTCCTACGCCTGGCTGCTGGTCCTGTCGCAGAACGGGCTGATCAACCGCACGCTGACGGCCGCAGGGCTGACCGAGGCGCCGCTGACCCTCGCCAACACCCGCGCGGCGACGGTGATCGGCTTCGTGCATTTCTTCGTCATGCTGCTGACGCTGACGATCTACGCGAGCCTCAGGCAGCTGCCGCCGAACTACGCGCGGGCGGCGGCGGATCTCGGCGCGAGCCGGTGGCAGACCTTCTGGCACGTGATCCTGCCGCTGACGCTGCCCGGCATCGCGGTGGGCGCGTTCCTGACCTTCGTGCTGTGCATCGGCGACTACATCACGCCCCAGATCCTCGGCGGCAACAACGAGCTGGTGCTGCCGCAAATCATCATGCTCCAGATCGGCCGGCGCGCCGACTTCCCCGCCGCCGCGGCGATGGCGATCGTGCTGATGGGCGTTGTGGTGCTCGCCTATCTCGCCAGCGCGCGCTGGCTGAGGGCGGGGCGGCTGTGAGCCGCGCGGGCGGATGGCTGCTCGCGGCCTATGCGCTCGGGCTCTACGGGTTCATCTACCTGCCGGTGGCGGTGCTGGTGGTGTTTTCGTTCCAGGAGGGGCGGCTGCCGATCCCGCCCTTCGACGGCCCGAGCCTGCGCTGGTACGCCGAGGTCTTCGCCGACGCGCGGCTGATGGCGGCGCTGGGCAATTCGCTCGTGGTGGCGGCGGCCTCCTCGGCGGTGGCCTGCGCGCTGGGGTTTCTCGCGGCCTACGGGCTGGCGCGACACCGGCTGCCGGGGAGCGGGCTCGCGCGGGCCATCGTCATAGCGCCGATCAGCGTCTCCTACCTGATCATCGGGCTGGGGCTTCTGGCCGCGCTGAACGCGCTCGGGATCGGGCGGTCGCTGTGGACCGTGGGGCTGGGGCATGTGGTGATCAACCTGCCGCTCGCCTTCGCGATCCTCGCCGCCTCGATGGGCGCGCATCAGGCGAACATCGAGCGGGCGGCGCGCGATCTCGGCGCCTCCGAGTGGCAGGTGATCGTCCATGTGACCCTGCCGATGGTGGCGCCGGCGCTGGTCGCGAGCTTCTTTCTCGCGCTCACCTTCAGCTGGGACGAGTTCATCATCGCGTTCCTCCTCTCGCGCTTCGAGGTGACGCTGCCGGTGGAGATCTGGAGCCTGCTGCGCTCGGGGCTGAGCCCGAAGACCAACGCCGTGGGCTCGCTGGTCTTCCTCGTCTCCGTCGCGCTGGTGCTGGCGCTCGAGTTCACCGTCTTCCGCCGGGCGCGGCGATGACCGCCGGGGTGAGGCTCGAGGGCGTGTCGATGCATTTCGGCCGGACCCAGGCGCTGCGCGGGATCGATCTCGCAATCCCGGCGGGGGAATACGCGGTGCTGCTCGGTCCCTCGGGCTGTGGCAAGAGCACGCTTCTGGGCATCCTCGGCGGCTTTCTCGCCCCTACAGCCGGGCAGGTGCTGATCGACGGGCGCGACTATACGCGCGTGCCGCCGGCGCGGCGGCCGACGACGACGATGTTCCAGGACTACGCGCTCTTCCCGCACATGACGCTGAGCGACAACGTCGGCTTCGGCCCGCGGATGCGCGGCATGAGCCGGCGGGGCAGGCGCGCACGCGCGCTCGAGATGCTGGCGCTGGTGGGCCTGGGCGACGCCGCCGACCGGCACCCGCACGAGCTCTCTGGCGGCCAGCGCCAGCGCGCGGCGCTCGCGCGCGCGCTGGCGGTCGAGCCCGACGTGCTGCTGCTGGACGAGCCGCTCGGCGCGCTCGACCTCAAGCTCCGCCGGCAGATGCAGGACGAGCTGAAGGCGATCCAGGCGCGGCTCGGAACGACCTTCGTGCATGTGACCCACGATCAGGAGGAGGCGATGGCGATCGGCGACTTGGTGGTGGTGATGAACGCGGGCCGGATCGAGGACCGCGGCCCGCCGGTTCAGGTCTACATGCGGCCGCGCACGCTGTTCTCGGCGGGGTTCATGGGCGAGGTCAACCTGATCCCGGCGGTGGTGCGCGACGTCGGCCCCGAGGGTGCGGCGGTCGAGACCGAGGCGGGCGCGCATCTGCTGCCGCGATCGTGCTTCGAGCGGGCGGGGGCGGCGCGCGGACAGGTGGTGACGCTCTGCATCCGGCCCGAACATTTCCGCGAAGAGAGCGCCCAGGCGCTCGACCTCGGGCTCGGCCGGGTCGAGGACGTGGCCTTCTTCGGCACGCATGTCCGCCTGCACTGCCTCAGCGGCAGCCGCCGCCTGGTGGTGCACGTGCCGCAGGGCACCGAGGTCGGGCCTGGCGACACGATCTCTCTCGTCGCCGACGCCGCCAAGGTCGCGGTCGTGCTGGGGCGGGCGCAGTGACCCCCCGCGCCGAGGCCCGGGACTGGTACCGCCTCCGCCGCGTCGGCGACGGCGTCACCTTCATCGACGAGCCGCATATCCAGGAATTCTACCGCTGCAACGTCTGGCACGTGCGCGGGCGCGACGGCGACATGCTGATCGACAGCGGCATGGGGGTGGTCTCGCTGACCGAATGGGTACCGCTGGTGACCGAGCGCCCGCTCGAGGCGGTGGCCAGCCACACGCATTTCGACCACATCGGCTGCCACCACGAGTTCGAGCGCCGGTCCGTGCACCGGGCGGAGGCAGAGGTGCTGGCGGCACCGACCCGCGAGAACACGCTGGCCGATCTCTGCGTCACCGATGCGATCTTCCACCGCCTGCCGCCCGAGCCCTATGTCTCGACGCGCTACGGCGTGCGGGGCGCACCCGCCACGCGGCTGCTCGAGGACGCCGACGCCATCGACCTCGGCGACCGCCGTTTCGAAGTGATCCACACCCCCGGCCACAGCCCCGGCGGCATCGCGCTCTGGGAGGAAGCCTCTGGCATCCTGTTCTCGGGCGACATCCTCTACGACGGGCCGCTGATCGAGGACGTACCGGGGGCCTGTGCCGCGGATTACGTCGCCTCGATGCAGCGCCTGCTGCGCCTGCCGGTGCGGGTCGTCCACGGCGGCCATTTCCCGAGCTTCGACGGCGCGCGCCACCGCGCGCTGATCGAGGACTGGCTGCGCGCCAAGAACGCGGCGCGCTGAACCGACTTCGGGAGTCTTCCCCCCCCGCCGCACGCGCGACGCCAGATCCTAACAGATGGTAAAACTGCGCCTGTAACCCGTTGAAATGCTTGGGCCGTTAACTTGTTGCGCAGTGAAACACCCGATGTTTCACACCCTGGCCACCCGGGCCCGCTCAGGCCTCCTTGGTCTCCAGAGCCGCCAGCAGGCGCGCCGCCTCCTTCGCGCAAGGCGTGAGGATCCCGGGATTCTCGCCCGGATAGAACCGCGCCCGCAGCGCCGTCGGCATCGCCGCCGGCGAAAACAGCGCCACCCGCGGCCCGATCCGCGCCGTCTCTGCCGCCCAGGACCGCACCAGCGCCTCCGCCGCGGCCTTCGAGGCGCCGTAGCCGCCGAAGAACGGCTGCCCGGCCCGGTCGTCGGTCACGTGGACGAAGCAGCCCGCAGGGGCCGCGCCCAACAGCGGCCGGACCATCGCGATCAGCCGCTGGGTCCCGCGCAGGTTGGTCTCGAAGGTCAGGTCGAAGTCCTTGTCCGAGATGTGATCCACCGGCGCCAGCGGCGGGGCGTGCGCCGCGCAATGGATCACCAGATCCAGCCGCCCCCAGCGCTCGTGCACCGCCAGGCACAGCCGCTGGAGTCCGCCCTCGTCGGTGATCGACAGCGGCACCAGCGTCGGCATCGGCCCGCCTGCCGCCTCGATGGCGTCTGCCGCGTCCTCGAGCCCGCCTACGGTGCGCGCCAGCGCCACGACCTGCGCCCCGCGCGCGCCCAGCGCCACCGCCGTGGCGAAGCCCAGCCCCCGGCTCGCCCCCGTGACGAGGGCTATGGTGTCGGGTCCCGGCGTCATGCGCTGATCTTGGTCCGGAAGCCCTGGTCGATCCGGTCCGAGGGCCGCACCGGATAGTCGCCGGAGAAGCACGCGTCGCAGAACTGCGGCTGGCGCGCGTCCCGACCCTCCCCCTCGCCGCAGGCGCGGTAGAGCCCGTCGAGCGACACGAACTTCAGGCTATCCACCCCCAGATGCGCGCGCATCTCCTCCGCGCTCATCGAGGCCGCGAGCAGCTTCTCCCGCTCAGGCGTATCGACGCCATAGAAGCAGGGCCAGGTGGTCGGCGGGCTCGCGATGCGGAAATGCACCTCCGCAGCACCCGCATCCATGACCATCTCGCGGATCTTGCGGCTTGTGGTGCCGCGGACCACCGAGTCGTCTACCAGCACCACCCGCTTGCCCGCGATCACCGCCCGATTGACGTTGAGCTTCAGCCGCACGCCCATGTTGCGGATCTGCTCGGTCGGCTCGATGAAGGTTCGCCCGACATACTGGTTGCGGATGATCCCCATCGCATAGGGGATGCCGGATTGCTGGCTGTACCCGATCGCCGCAGGCGTGCCGCTGTCGGGGATCGGACAGACCAGGTCGGCCTCCACCGGCGCCTCGCGGGCGAGCTCCGCGCCGATGGCGCGGCGGGTTTCGTAGACCGAACGCCCGCCGATCACGCTGTCCGGCCGCGAGAAGTAGACATGCTCGAAGACGCAGAACCGCGGCCGAACCCGCTCGAAGGGAAAGAAGCTCTCGACGCCGGCATCCGTCGCGATCACCATCTCACCCGGTTCGACCTCGCGGACGAATTCCGCTCCGATGATGTCGAGCGCGCAGGTCTCCGACGAGAGCACCCAGCCCTCGCCGATCCGGCCCAGCATCAGCGGCCGCACCCCCAGCGCGTCGCGCACGCCGATGAGCTTGGAGCGGGTCATCGCGACGATGGAGAACGCCCCCTCGACCCGGCGGAGCGCGTCCTTCATCCGCTCGGGGATGTTCTTCTGGATCGAGCGGGCCATCAGATGAATGATGCATTCGGTGTCCGACGAGGACTGAAAGATCGAGCCCCGCCCGATCAGCTCCTCGCGCAGCGCCACCGAGTTCGTGATGTTGCCGTTGTGCGCGATCGCGCAGCCGCCCATTGCGAACTCGGCGAAGAGCGGCTGGACATCGCGGATCGCCGTGGGGCTCTTGGAGCCCGAGGTGGAATAGCGGACGTGGCCGATGGCGAGCGTGCCCGGCAGCGTCTCCATCAGCGAGGCGCGGGTGAAGGTGTCGCGGACGTAGCCGAAGCGACGGACCTGGGCGAAGCCCAACTCGGGCGCGTAGGAGACGATGCCGCCCGCCTCCTGGCCCCGATGCTGGAGCGCGTGAAGGCCGAGCGCGACGAAGTTCGCCGCGTCCTGGAGGCCGGTTACGCCGAAGACCCCGCATTCCTCGTGGAGCGCGTCGTCGTCGGGGATGTGGGGCAGGGGCATCGGATCGCCTCCAGGAGGGGCTGCGACCGCTGTATACTCACAAGCCTCAGGTATTGTCACCCGGGGCCTCGGGCTCGGCGGGCGGCAGATCGCAATTGCCGGTCAATTCCGCGTAACGCGCCGTCACCCAGTCCGGTGTGTCCTCCGGGAGCAGGTCCACCAGCTGCCGCTCGACGCCCGCGAAGATCTCGCGGCTGCGGCTGTCGTCGATCTGGGCGAAGCCCCCGGCACCGCCGAGGATGCGGTCGTAGACGACGAGTGCTATGCCGATAAGCAGAACCCCGCGCGCGACGCCGAACAGGAGGCCGAGCCCTTGATCGACCGGGCCGATCGCCGAATTCTGCACCGCACCCGACAGGAGCGGCGTGAAGATCGACACGATCACCAGCGCCACCGCGAAGACCGCCGCGAAGGCCGCGAGCACCGAGAGCTCGCAGCTCGCCCCGATCACGTCGCTCAGGAGCGGCACCTCGCGCATCAGGGGCTCCGCCGCCGGCGCAAAGGCGAAGGCCGCGACCGCTGCCACCGCCCAACCGAGGATCGACAGGCATTCACGCACCAGCCCGCGCGCATAGGCAAGCACCGCCGAGATCGCGATGACCGCCAGCACGATCCCGTCAACGAGGGTAACTCCGTCCATGCCGCCGGCCCTAATCTGCGATGGTTCCGAAACACTTGTCTATGAATGCGCGCAAGTCCGCAACCGGGTGGATCGCGATGCCGGTGACCTCTCGCGCGCCCGACCGCGCCGGCGCATAGGCCTGGGCGAAGCCGAGCTTCGCTGCCTCGCGCAGCCGTGCGTCGGCCTGAGCGATAGGGCGCAGGCCCCCTGAAAGGCTCACCTCGCCGAAGACCACCGCATCTCCCGGCAGCGCCACATCCTCGCGCGCCGAGACGAGGGCGGCCGCCACCGCGAGATCGGCCGCAGGCTCGGTAATCCTGAGGCCGCCCGCGATGTTGAGGTAGACGTCAAGACCGCCGAAGCCCAGGCCGCAGCGTGCCTCGAGCACCGCGAGCACGGTGGCGAGCCGCCCGCCGTCCCAGCCGACGACGGTGCGCCGCGGCGTACCCAATGCCGAGGGTGCGACCAGTGCCTGGATCTCGACGAGCACAGGCCGCGTCCCTTCGATGCCCGCAAAGACCACAGAGCCGGAGGTCGCCGCGCCGCGCTCGGAGAGAAACAGCGCCGAGGGATTGGCGACCTCGGCAAGCCCGCTGCCGGTCATCTCGAAGACGCCGATCTCGTCGGCCGGCCCGAAGCGGTTCTTGACCGAGCGCAGGATGCGAAACTGGTGCCCGCGCTCGCCCTCGAAATAGAGCACCGTGTCAACCATGTGCTCGACCACCCGCGGCCCCGCGATCTGGCCGTCCTTGGTGACATGGCCCACCAGCACTACCGAGGTGCCGCGGCGCTTGGCGAAACTGACGAGCTCGTGGGCCGAGGCGCGGACCTGCGCAACCGAGCCCGGGGCGCTCTCGACATGGTCCGCCCACATGGTCTGGATCGAGTCGATCACCGCGAGCCCGGGGCGCTCGGCCTCCAGCGTGGTGATAATGTCGCGCAGGTTGGTCTCTGCCGCGAGCCTCAGCGGCGCGTCCGCGAGCCCGAGGCGGTTCGCGCGCAGCCGCACCTGCGCCGGCGCCTCCTCGCCCGAGACGTAGATCGCCGCGAGCCCCGCCCGCGCGAAACCCGCTGCCGCCTGCAGGAGCAGCGTCGATTTTCCGATGCCGGGATCGCCGCCGACGAGGATGGCCGAGCCCTCCACCAGCCCGCCGCCGAGCACTCGGTCGAGCTCACCGATCCCGCTCCCGCGCCGGGGTGGCGCAGGTTCCGCCGCGTCGAGCGCCCCCAGCGTCATCCGTCGCCCACGCGCAGAGCCGAGGACCCTGCCCGCCGGTCCCGCGCCCGCCGCTTCCTCGTGGAGCGTGTTCCAGGCACCGCAGGCGTCGCATCGCCCGGCCCATTTGGCATGCACCCCCCCGCAAGCGGTGCAGACATACGTCGGCCCCTTGCGGCTCATGGTCCAGGTGCCGCGGGCGCACTTCGCGACCCGCTGGCCCGAGCGGGGGCTCGAAGCTCCCTGAGGACCTTCCCTCCGCAGCGGGCGCGGCCTGTCATCGGATCGCCGCGATCGGGCCGTCGGCGCGGCCATGGACGAACTGGTCGAGATAGGGATCACGGCTCTCCTCCACGGCTCCCACCGGCCCCTCCCAGCGCACGACGCCGCCGTGCAGCATCGCCACGCGGTCGGCCACGGTCTCGACCGTGCGCATGTCGTGGGTGATGGTAACTGCCGTCGCCCCCATCTCGGTGACGAGCTCTCGGATAAGCTCGTTAATCACGCCCGCCATGATCGGGTCGAGCCCCGCGGTCGGCTCGTCGAAGAAGATGACGCCCGGATCGGTGGCGATGGCGCGCGCGAGCCCCACGCGTTTCTGCATCCCTCCCGACAGTTCGCTCGGGTAGAGGTCGGCCACCTCTGCCCCGAGCCCGACGCGGCGCAGCTTCGCCACCGCGAGCGCCCGCGCGTCGCGGCGCCCGAGCGGCTTGCGCGCCTGCTGGAGCCGGAAGGCGACATTCTGCCAGACGGTAAGGCTGTCGAAGAGCGCGCCGCCCTGGAACAGCATTCCGAACTGGCGCAGGAACGCGCGGCGGTCGATATGCTCCACCGGTACGCCATCGATCTCGATGCGACCTGCATCCGGTTCGACGATGCCGAGGATGCATTTCAGCGTAACCGATTTGCCGGTCCCAGACCCGCCGATGATCACCAGGCTCTCGCCGGTTGCTACGCTCAGATCCACGCCCTCCAGCACCCGGTTCTCGCCGAACGCCTTGCGCACGCCGCGAAGCGCGATCTTCGCAGGCAGCTCCATGCTCAGAAAAACGCCTCGGTCAGCGCGTAGTTCGCAGCCAGGATCAGCACCGAAGCCGAGACGACGGCGTTGGTCGTCGCCCTCCCCACACCCTGTGCGCCGCGGCCCGAGTGATAGCCGTGATAGCAACCCATCAGCGCCAGCAGGAACCCAAAAACCGCGGCCTTCACCAGGCCCGAGACCACATCGAGCGGCACGAGGAAGTCGAGCGTGTTGCGGATGTAGGCGCCGGGCTCGAAGCCCAGCCGATTGATGCCGACCAGAAACCCCCCCATCACGCCGATGATGTCGCCGATCAGCACCAGCACCGGCATCGCTATGGTCGCGGCCAGCACCCGCGGCGCAACCAGGTACTTCAGCGGATCGGTCGAGAGCGTGGTCAGTGCGTCGATCTGCTCGGTTACCCGCATCGTGCCGAGCTCAGCCGCGATGGAAGACGAGACGCGGCCTGCGACCATCAGCCCGCCGAGCACCGGCCCGAGCTCACGCACCATTCCAATCGCCACGATCGAGGGCACTACCGTCGCCGCGTTGAACCGGGCCCCGCCCGCGTGGATCTGCAAGGCGAGTGCTGCTCCAGTGAAGAGCGCCGTGAGCCCGACCACCGGTAGCGAAAAATATCCCAGGCTGAGCAGCTGCCTCGCGAACTCGCGCCCGTAGAAGGGCGGGCGCGCGAAATGCGACAGGGTCGAGCCGGTGAAAATCGCGACGCGCCCGGCTGCCGCCAGCAGGCCCAGCGTCGAGCGCCCGATCGAGGCGAGAAAGGTCTGCACGAGGCGGAGGAGGATCATTCGCGGTCCGGGCGCTGAGCGGCCTCCTTGTAGACGCGATCGCACCGCCCGCCAAGGCGGGTCAGCACCTCATAGCCGATCGTTCCCGCCGCGGCCGCCAGCGCGTCGATCCCCTGGTGGCGGTTCAGGATATCCAACTCTTCCGGCACCTGCGCGAGTCCGGTCACGTCGACGGTGATCAGGTCCATCGACACCTGCCCCACCAGCGGGCAAGGCATATCGCCGGCGTAAGCCGCGATCTCGCCCGCGCCGATGCCGCGCATGAGACCGTCGGCGTAGCCGGCCGCGAGCGTCGCGATCCGGCTCGGTCGCGTTGCGCGCCAGGCAGCGCCGTAGCCTACCGTCTCGTCCGGGGCGACGTTGCGCACCTGGATCACCGGCAGCGACAGGGTCGCCACCGGCCGCGCCTCGGCGAAGGGCAGCCCGCCGTAGAGCCCGATCCCCGGCCGCGCCATGTCGAGGTGATACGCTGCTCCGAGCAGAACCCCGCCCGTCGCCGCGAGGCTCAGCCGTGTCGGGGGCAGGTGGGCGGCGAACTCGGCGAAGGCAGCGCGCTGACGGGGGTTTTCGGCATGCGCGGGTGCGTCGGCACAGGCGAGATGGCTCAGGATCAGGCACGGGCCCGGCGGCGGCAGCGCGCGGGCCACAGACGCGAGATCTTCGGCCTCGAGGCCGAGCCGGTTCATGCCGCTGTCGAGCTGGAGCGCATAGACCGCATCGGGCAGATCGCGCGCGAAGGCCGCGACCTGCTCGGTGCTGTTGAGGCAGGGCACGAGCCGGTGCGCGCGCATGAGCGGTGCATCGCCCGGCATCATGCCCGAGAGCACCAGGATCGTCGGCTCCGCGCCAAGCGCCTCGCGAAGCGCAGCACCTTCCTCGGCGAGCGCGACGAAAAAAGTCCGTGCCCCCGCCGCTGCCAGCGCGGGCGCGACGCTCGCCGCACCCAGCCCATACGCATCGGCCTTGACCACGGCGGCGGTTTCGACCGATGGCAGGGACATTGCGTCGAGTGCCCGCCAGTTCGCGGCGACGGCGCCCAGGTCGATGATCAGGCGGGCGCGGGCGATGGCGGTTCTCCGTTCAGAACGTCGGCGGAAGGCCCAGGAGTTCGGCACGCGCGGCGGGGCGGGTAGGGGAGGTCGGCATGACGGACACGATCGAGGACACCGCGGACGCCGTCAAGCCGGACGAGGCACTCGGCCGCGAGGCGGTCGAGGCGGTCCTCGACGCGGTCGAGGCCCAGGACCATGACAGGCTGGTCGAGCTGCTCGAGCCGCTGCACGAAGCCGATATAGCGGACCTGCTCGAGCAGATCAGCCGCCCCGAGCGGCGGGCGCTGATCTCGCTGTGGGGCATCAGACTCGACGGCGCGGTGCTTTCCGAACTCGAGGAGGGGGTGCGCGACGAAATTCTCGCCGAGCTGCCCGACCACATCCTCGCAGCGGCCGTCCAGGACCTCGAGACCGACGACGTGGTCTATCTCGCCGAGGATCTCGACGAGCCGCAGCAGGAGCGCCTTCTCGACGCGCTCGACGACCGCGACCGCGCCGCGGTCGAGCAGTCGCTGCAATACGGCGAATATTCCGCCGGCCGGCTGATGCAGCGCGAGATGGTGGTGGCTCCCGAGCACTGGACCGTCGGAGACGCCATCGACTTCGTGCGCGGCCAGGAGCATCTGCCCGAGAGCTTCTACGATTTGATCGTCGTCGATCCGCAGATGCATCCGATCGGGCTCGTCAGCCTCGGGCGGCTGATGCGCTCGCCGCGCGTGGCGACGCTTCGCGAGCTGATGTATCCCGACTACAAGGGCTTCCGCGTCGATCAGAGCCAGGAGGACGTGGCGCATGCCTTCAACAAATACCACCTGATCTCGGCGCCGGTCACCGATGCGGACGGAAGGCTCGCGGGCGTGATCACCATCGACGACGCGATGGACGTGCTCGAGGACGAGGCCGAGGAGGACATGCGGCTCCTCGCGGGCGTCGGCGACGAGGAGCTGTCGGACGGCGTCGCCGAGATCGCCCGCGGGCGGTTCATCTGGCTGACGGTCAACCTCGGCACGGCGATCCTCGCCTCGGCGGTGATCTCGCTCTTCACCGACACGATCGAGGCGATCGTGGCGCTTGCGGTCCTGATGCCGATCGTCGCCTCGATGGGCGGCAATGCCGGTACCCAAACGCTGACGGTGGCGGTGCGGGCGCTCGCCACGCGCAACCTCACCTCCTCCAACGTCGGGCGCATCGTGCTGCGCGAGGGGCTGGTGGGGCTGATCAACGGGCTGGGATTTGCGCTGATGATCGGGGTGATCGCGGGGCTCTTCTACGGCAGCACGACGCTCGGGCTGGTGATCGCCATCGCGATGGTGGGCAATATGGTGGTCGCGGCCTTCGCCGGCGTGCTGATCCCGATCGGGCTCGAGAAGGTGGGCGCCGACCCCGCGCTCGCCTCGGGGACGTTCGTCACGACGATCACCGACGTCTTCGGCTTCTTCGCCTTTCTCGGGCTCGCCGGGGTGATGCTGATGTGACGCAAGGGGCGGGTCCGTGTGTTTCACTGTGAAACACGACATCGGCCGTTGAAATCGTTGAGTAAAAAACTGCGTTTTTACCTGTCGTTAATGGTCGCGCACGCGAGCGGCGCCCCCTCCGTCATTCCGGCAGCCGCAGGACCACGTCGCCGCTGCGGCCGCGCAGCAGCACCCCGTCGCGGGTGACGGCGGCGACGGTCATTCCCTGTACGCGCGCGCCGGGGGCGACGCGCTCGACCCGGGTGTTCGGCAGTCGGATCAGCGCGTGGCGGTCCTGCGGCGTGCCGAAGATGCCGACGAGCCACACTCCGCGCGGCGCGGGACCGGCGCGCTGCGCCACCACGGGGGCGGCAGCCTGTCTGGAAGCCTGGGGCGCCGCCGTGGCCGTCCGCTGGGTCGTGCGCACCGGCGCCGGCTGCACGCTCACCGGCGCCGGCTGAATGCGCACCGGCGCCGCTGCCTGCACGCGCACCGGCGCCTTCGCGGCTGCCTGTGCCCGCGGCGGCGCCCGACGGGGGGCGGGCACAGGCACGGCGGCCACGGGTATGGGGGCCGCGGTGCTCTCGGCGGCCGCGGCGGCGACGGCACGGCCGATCGCCTCCGACAGCGCCGCCCCAGCGGGGGGCCGCGCCTTTGGTCGGCCGGCGGGCGGCGTGTCCGCCGGCGCCGCCGCAGCCGACGGCGGCGGCGCGACCGAGGGCGAGACCGCGCGGCGCAGCGGCCGCAGGCCGTCGCTCGCGGCGATGCGCAGGGCGGCGGCCGGAGTCGAAGACGCGCGCGGCAGCGTCGCGAGGAGGCGCGGCGGCGCCGGCTCGGGCGCCGGAACGGCCATTTCGGAGGCGGAGCGTGGAGGGGCATTGCGCGCGGCCCTCGCGACGAGCCGCGGCATCTCCGGGGTTCCCGCCACACCCGGTGCGGGAAGACGAGGCGCCGCCGAGGCTGCCGCGGGACCCGACTCGGCCAAAGGCCGCTGCGGCCGCGGCACCGGCGCCGGCATCGGCCGCAGCGCCGCGGCTTCGGGTATAGCCACCGCCGCAACCGGAGATGCACGGACGGCCGACACCGCCGGCGGCGCCGCCGGCACCGCCGCCGGTTCGAGCAGCGCCGCGACCCCGATACTGACGCTGAATCCGAATGCCACGGCCGCGGCGCCGAGCGCGAGCCGCGGCCGCCAGAGGGCCGGAGCGGGTCGCGCCGCCTGCGCCTGAGCGTCGAGATGCGGCGGCGCTGCGAAGCCGGGAAAGACGCCGGCTCCGGTGATCGCGCCCACGGCGATCCCGAAGCGGCCGAGAAAGTCCCGGGTCTGCGCAAGGGTCGAGCACCGGACCGCGGCAACCGGAACAGGCTTTCCCTCCGCCGCCTTGCCGATCGTGATCGCGAGCGGCTCGGGCCCGAGCTCCGGCGCAAGGGCTTCCGGCGCCGCCGCGGCAGGCGCGCCGGCTGCGAGCAAGAGCCGTCCGCGCCAGACCTCCGCCTCGGGGAGGACCACCAGCACCGGGCCACGCGCGCGCCGCGCCAGGGCGTTCATCTGCGCTTCCACCCCCGGCCCGTCGAGCAGCGCCACCGCCAGCGGCTGGGTTGGCGCAGGCAGGCCCAGCCAGCCGCGCCGGCGCCGCAGGACGGCGCGGTCACACGCCAAGTCGAGCCGGTACGCCGGCCCTTGCCAAGGAAAGCTGCTCATGCCCGTCCCGATCTGATGTCGAGTAACGCCTCGGGGACAACTATAGCGCAAAGCCGCGCGTCTCGCCAGCGCCGGCTGGCGCGGGGACGCGATTTCCGGTTGCCGGAGGCTCTGCGGCGCGGCACAAGCTGGGCGGACCCATGCTTTCCGCCAGGCAGGAGGAACAGATGCCCCAGATCGTCACGCGCAGCTTTGGTGCGGCCCTCGCCGCGGCGCTCCTGATCGGGACGGCCGCTCCGGCGCAGGAGCCGCCGCGGCTGATCACCGTCACCGGCAGCGCCGAGGTCGAGGTTCCGCCCGACCTCGCCACGATCACCGCCGGCGTCGAGATCGAGGCGGAGAGTGCTGCGAATGCGCTCGCCGAGGCCGCCGCCGCGATGGCCGAGGTCCTCGCGGCGATCTCGGCCTCGGGGGTCGCGCCCGCCGATGTCCAGACGACGCAGCTCGGCCTCGATCCGGTCTGGGCCGATCCGCCCGAGCTGCCGCAGGAGGGGGGTACCGCACAGCCTCGGGTCACGGGTTACCGGGCGAGCAACATGGTGACGCTCAGGCTGCGCGCGGTCAACGAGCTGGGCGCGGTCGTCGACGCGGTGACGAGCGCCGGCGCCAATCGGCTCTTCGGCATCGGCTTCGCTCTCGCCGACCCCGAGGCGCGGCGCGACGAGGCACGGCGGCTCGCGGTCGCCGATGCGCGGGCCAAAGCCGAGCTGCTCGCCGAGGCCGCGGGCGTGACGGTCGGTCAGGTCCGCTCGATCCGCGAAGGCGGAACGGGCTCCGGCCCCGGACCCTTTGCCGCGCGCGAGCAGATGGCGATGGACATGCCGACCGCGCCGGGCAGCATCGCGGTCGCAGCCGAGGTCGAGGTCGTATTCGCGCTCGAGTGAAGCGTCATTTGGCGCCGTCTCGTCTCCCGGTTGTCCGCGCCCGCGGATCGGGCTAGGTAGCGGCGCGACCTTCTCCAGACGGAGCGATTTGTAATGCCTACGGCGGGATGGATCTGCGTGGCCTTCTACGCAGGGCTGAACGGTCTCATCCTGATGTGGCTGTCGATCAACGTGGGCCAGGTGCGGTCACGCGAGCGGGTGTCGATGGGCGACGGGGGCAACGCCAGGGTGATCCGGGCGATGCGGGGTCAGGCGAACTTCGTCGAATACGTGCCGGTCTGCCTGATCCAGCTCGTGCTGATGGCCGGGCTCGGGGCGCCGCTGTGGCTGCTGCATCCGCTGGGGATCGCCCTCACGCTGGGGCGGCTGCTGCACGGCTGGCATTTCATCCAGGCCGATGCGCCCGCCTGGCAGCGCGGCGCGGGTGCGATCCTGACGGCAGTCGTGCTGACTCTGGGCAGCCTCGGGCTGGTCGGACACACGCTCGTGCGGCTGGTCTGATGGAGCGCGATCCGGAGGCGCTGGCGGCCGCTCTTCTCGATGCCGCGCTTCGCGCCGGCGCCGAGGCGGCGGACGCGCTGGTGCGGCAAGGCGAGAGCCTGAGCGTCGAGGTTCGCGGCGGCGCGCTCGAGACCGCGGAACGCGCCGAAGGGATCGACCTCGGCCTGCGGGTGCTCATCGGCCGCAGGCAGGCCTGCGTCTCGGCGAGCGACACGAGCCGGGCGACCCTGGCCGCGATGGCCGAGCGGGCAGTCGCGATGGCGCGCGAGGCGCCGGAGGATCCGTGGTGCGGCTTGGCCGCGCCCGAGCAGCTTGCGCGGGAGTGGGATCTCGCGGCGCTGGAGCTTGCGGACCCGGCGCCGGGTCCTGCGGCGGCGGCGCTGGAGGCGATGGCGAAGGAGGCCGAAGCGGCGGCGCTGGCGGTGCGCGGCATCAGCCGAATGGATGCCTCCGGCGCGAGCTGGCAGGCGAGCCGGACGGTGCTCGTCGCGACCAACGGCTTTTCGGGCGGCTACGCCCGCACCGGGCACGCGGTTGAGGCGGTGGCGATCTGCGGCGAGGGTGCCGGCATGGAGCGCGACTATGCCTTTGAGGCGCGCGCGCATGGGGCGGATCTGCCGGACCCGGCCGCGGTCGGGCGGCTCGCTGCGGAGCGGACGGTGGCACGCGCGGGCGCGGGGCGGCCGCCGACCGGCGCCTTTCCGGTTCTCTACGACGAGCGGGTGGCGGCGGGGCTGATCGGGCATCTGGTGCAGACGATCAACGGCGCTTCGGTCGCGCGGGGCGCGTCCTGGGCCAAGGACCTGCTCGGCGAGGCGGTGCTGCCCGCGGGGCTCGATCTGGTCGAGGATCCGGGGCGGCCGCGGGCGAGCGGCTCGCGGCCCTTCGACGCCGAGGGATTGCCGGCCGCGCGGCGCGCGCTCGTCGCGGGCGGGATGCTGCAGGGCTGGACGCTCGATCTGGCCACGGGGCGCCAGCTCGGAATGGCGAGCACCGGCAGCGCCGCGCGGGGCACGGGTGCACCGCCGCATCCAACGGTCGGCAACCTCGCGCTGACCCAGGGCAATGCGAGCCGGGACGAGCTGATCGCGCGAATGGGAACCGGCCTCGTCGTCACCTCGATGATGGGGGCCTCGATCAATCCCAACACCGGCGACTATTCGCGGGGTGCGAGTGGTTTCTGGGTCGAGGGCGGCGAGATCGTGCGGCCGGTCAACGAGTGCACCATCGCGGGGAACCTGCGCGAGATGCTGCGCTCGATCGTGCCGGCGAACGACGCGCGGGCGCATCTGAGCCGGGTGGTGCCGAGCCTGCTGGTCGAGGGGCTGGTCATTGCCGGCGACTGAGGCGGAAGCGGCGCTGGCGCTGCTCCTCGAGGCGGCCGCGGCGAGCGGCGAGATCGCGAAGCGGCACTTCGGACGGTCGCCGCAGGTCTGGGAGAAGCCGGGCGAGGGGCCGGTCTCGGCCGCCGACATCGAGATCGACCGGATGCTGCGCGCCGAGCTCCTGGCTGCCCGCCCCGGCTACGGCTGGCTGTCGGAGGAGAGCCCGGACGGGCCGGCGCGGCTGGAGGCGGAGCGGGTGTTCGTCGTCGATCCGATCGACGGCACGCGAGCCTTTCTCAAGGGAGAGCGGAGCTGGGCGCATTCGCTGGCGCTGGTCGAGCGGGGGCGGGTGATCGCGGGCGTGGTGCACCTGCCGATGCTCGAGCGGGTCTATGCGGCACGGGCGGGCGGGGGCGCTGTGCGGGACGGGGAGCCGATCGCGCCGAGCCTGCGGCGCGAGGTCGAGGGGGCGCGGGTTCTGGCGAACGCGGCGCAGTTCGCGCCGGAGCGCTGGCCGGGGGGCGTGCCGCTGGTGGAGCGGCATTTCCGGCCGTCGCTGGCCTTCCGGCTGTGCCTGGTCGCGGACGGCGGGTTCGACGCGATGATCACGCTGCGCGACGCCTGGGAATGGGACGTGGCGGCGGGGGACCTGATCGTGCGCGAGGCCGGCGGGGCGGTCAGCACGCGGCGCGGGGCCGAGCCGCGCTACAACAACCCCTGTCCGAAGCTCGAGGGAATGGTCGCGGCGGGTCGGGCGCTGCATGCGGGCCTGCTCGCGCGGCTCTGAGGGGAGCGGCGGGACGGGGAGCGCCGCGTGCAACACTGGGGCGTTTCACTGCGCAACAGGTTAACGGCCGAGGAATTTCAGTGGGTTACAGGCGCGGTTTTACGATCTGTTAAGATTCATGACGCTGGGCCTTCCCGCCCTTCGGCGGGGGCTCGGCAACCGGACCGTCGTGCAGGTGGCTGCCGGGTGGGGAATATTCTTGCCAGGAGGCACGGTAGGGCACGGAAAGTCTGCGCGGTGCGCGTCCTCACCATCCGGACCCGGCGACCGGGACCGGATCGGGGGCGATGATCTCGCCGGCGGTAAAGAGCAGGTCCTCGCGGAAGGGGGCGGCGACGAGCTGGACGCCGAGCGGGACGCTGCCGGCGCTGCCGGTGGCGACGGCGAGTGCGGGCACGCCGACGAAGGGCAGGCCCACCTGGGTGAGCTGGGCTTCGAAGACGGCGGCGAAGTCGGCTTCGGAGGCCGTGTCGCGGTGATCGACGAAGGGGAGCTCGCCCGAGACCGGGCAGAGGAGCACCGGCCAGTCGTCGAGGAACCGGCGCCAGGCGCGCACCAGGCCGGCGCGGGCCTGTAGGGCGTCGAGCATCGTCGAGACGTCCGCTTCGGGAGCCATCCCGGCGAGCCGGGCGAAGACGAAGCTCGCGTCGGGATCGGCCTCGGCGGCGATGGCGGCGGCGAAGCCGCTGCGGCGCATGTCGGTCATCCAGAGCAGGATCTGGAGCCGCGCAGGCTCGCGCAGGGGCGGGGTCGCGCGCACCTCGACCTGCCAGCCGGCATCCGCGAGCCGGTCGGCGGCGCGGCGGAGTGCCGCCTCGACCTCGGGGACGACGGCGAGGCCGTCGGGGGAGACGCAGAGCGCGGCGCGGCGGGGAACCTGCGGCCCCTCGAGCGGCGCTGGGCACCACCAGGGGTCGCGCGGGTCGGGGGCGGCCATCGCGGCGAGCGCGCGCCGCAGATCGGGGATCGAGCGGGCGAGGGGGCCGGAGACGGCCATGAGTTGCGCGCCGATGTGACGGTCGGGGGCGGAGAGGTTGACGGCGGGGATGCGGCCGAGCGTCGGGCGCAGCCCGTGCACGCCGCAGGCATAGGCCGGATAGCGCACGGAGCCGGCGATGTCGGTGCCGTGGCCGATGGCGCCCATGCCCGCGGCCACCGCGGCACCCGCGCCCCCCGACGAGCCGCCGGGGGTGCGCGCGGGGTCGCGGGGGTTGACCGTGGCGCCATGCAGGCCGTTGCGGGTGAACCAGCGCAGCGAGAAGGCCGGCGTGTTGGTGCGCCCGACGATCACCGCGCCCGCGCGGCGCAGGTTCGCGACCACCGGATTGTCCTCGGCGGCGACCGCGTTCGCGAGGCTGGTGAGACCGTTGGTGGTCGCGCGGCCCGCCTGGTCGACGTTGACCTTGACCGTCACCGGGACGCCGGCGAGCGGCCCCGGGTCCTCGCCCCGCGCGAGCCTCGCGTCCACCGCATCGGCCTCGGCGAGCGCCTCGGCGTCGAAACGGTCCACCACGGCGTTGATCTGGGGGTTTGCCGCGTCGATGCGGGCGAGTGCTGCCTCGGCGACCTCGCGCGCGGTGATCGCGCCGGCGCGCAGCCGCGCGACGATCTCGGTCGCCGTGAGGGCGAAGGTGGGCAGCATCGCGTCTCTCCCGATTGACAGGCTGGATCGTTGCAGCGTTAATAATCACGAAGGTCCGGCGATCCGCAAGAAGGTTGCCCATTCAATTCCCAACGGCAGAGAGGTGCTGAAATGTTGCACAATTTCCGGCGCAATCTGGCTGCGGCGACGCTGGTTGCGGCGCTCGGTCTGACATCGGCGGCGGCTTCGGCGCAGACGACGCTGACGGTGATTCCGCACGCGGACCTGAAGAATCTCGATCCGATCTGGACCACCGCCTACATCACCCGCAACCACGGCTATCTGGTCTACGACACGCTGTTCGCGATGGACGAGGATTTCAAGCCGCAGCCGCAGATGGTCGATACCTGGGAGACCTCGGAGGACGGGCTGACCTGGACCTTCGTGCTGCGCGACGGGCTGATGTTTCATGACGGCGAACCGGTGACGGCGGAGGATGCGGTCGCCTCGCTCAGGCGTTGGGGCGCGCGCGACGGCATGGGCCAGCAGCTGATGGCGGTGACCGAGAGCCTGACCGCGGTGGACGACAAGACGATTCAACTGAAGCTGAGCGAACCGTACGGGCTGGTGCTCGAGAGCATCGGCAAGATCAGCTCCAACGTGCCGTTCATCATGCCCAAGGAGGTGGCCGAGACCGATCCGTTCGAGCAGATCACCGACTATACCGGCTCGGGGCCCTTCCAGTTCGTCGAGGAGGAATGGGTGCCGGGCTCGAAGGTGGTCTACGAGAAGTTCGAGGATTACGTGCCGCGCGACGAGCCGCCCTCGGCCGCGGCCGGCGGCAAGGTCGCGAAGGTCGACCGGGTGGAGTGGCAATATTTCCCCGACCAATCGACGGCGATGAACGCGCTGATGGCTGGCGAGGTCGATTTTTTCGAGCAGCCCTCGAACGATCTGGTGCCGATCCTGGAATCCAATCCCAACGTCGTCGTCGAGGTGATCGACCCTCTCGGCTCCATCGGCTTCGCCCGCTTCAACCACCTGCTGCCGCCCTTCGACAAGGTAGAGGTGCGCCGGGCCGCCCTCATGTCGATGAAGCAGGAAGAGTACATGACCGGCGCCATTGGCGACCA
>JBBQRM010000003.1:0-24728 GCA_038214855.1 Rhodobacterales bacterium
AGTGAAGTCACCTCGAAGCTCGATCGCTGCAGCCATGGAACCCCTCCGATGTTTTCCATGGTGAATCACGTCACGCCAGACTTGGGAATCTGGAGGGTTCTGTGAGGTCGCGCCGTCGACGGACACAGGCGCAGACGCTGCCGTACGACCTCATTGAAGCCGGATTGAAAGAAGGCGCGGTGAATTGGGCGGGCTCTATGGGGATAGTCTGCGGCGTCTGCGGCTGTCGGTACCGTGACGGATCGAGGAACGCGGCCACGCTGTCGGCGTCCGATGCCCTTTCGGGAGGCAGCCTGTACCGGCGGCATGCCGATGGCGCTTCACGCTCGCCCGCCATGGCGACGGCTGGGACGGGCAGTTCCGCGACGCGCGTGGAGGACGTGTCCTGTCGCGCGTGATCGGCAGGGCAAGATCGAGGGGACCGGTCGATGACGGCGCTGTCGCTGCGGGCCGGTTCATGTCGCGACGCCGGCGAATGGCGGCGCGCGGGGACCTGGCCGGTGAACGCCGCGCGGCATGCCGCCGACGATGCGCATGACGCCACCGCAATGCGGACAGGCGGGGATGGCGGCGGCCTTGCCCGCCGTGCCGGGCGCCGGCGTCGGCGTCGGCGTGGCCTGCGCAGTGATGCCTTCGTCGCGGCTTTCGATGAGCGACCGGCAGAGCGCGAGGTTGGCGGTGCGATGCCCGTTGGCCATGAAGCCGAAGGAGCGGATGCGGTGGAAGCCGTCGGGCAGGACGTGCAGCAGGAAGCGCCGGATGAACTCGTCGGCCTTCAGCCGCATCACCTTGGTCGCGCCTCCCGAGCGGTAGTCCTTCCAGGTGAAGGCGACATGGGTCTCGTCGAGGGCGACGAGGCGGGAGTTGGCGATGGCGACCCGGTGGGTGTAGCGGCCGAGATAGGCGAGGACCTGCGCCGGCCCGCCGAAGGGCTTCTTGGCGTATACGACCCAGTCGATCCGCCGCATGGCCGCGAGCTGCGTGGCGAAGGCCGCGGGATCGGCGAGCGGCGCCATGTCACCGAAGAAGCCAAGATCACCGGCGGCGAAGGCCGCCGCCAACCGCTCGAGGAACAGACGCCGGAACAGGCGCGCGAGCGGCTTGACCGGCAGGAAGAACTCGGACCGCCCTGCGACCCAGCGCGTCTTGTCCGCCGCAAGACCGCCGCCGGGAACGACGCAGTGCAGGTGAGGGTGATGGGTCAGCGCCTGACCCCAGCTATGCAGGACGGCGAGACCGCCGATCTTCGCGCCGAGGCGGCGCGGGTTTGACGCCAGCGTCGTCATCGCCTCCACGGCTGCCCGGAACAGGATCGCGTAGACGAGCCGCTTGTTCTGGAACGCGATCTCGGCGACCGGCGACGGCAGCGTGAAGACGACGTGGAAATAGGGGACCGGCAGAAGCTCGGCCTGCCGCGCGGCGAGCCAGGCGGCGCGGGCGGTTCCCTGACATTTGGGACAATGGCGGTCGCTCGCAGGAATTGTAGGCGATCCGCGTCGCGCCGCAATCGCCGCAGGCTTCGAGATGTCCACCGAGCGCGGCGGTGCGGCAGGCGGTGATCGCGCCCATCACCCGTTTCTCGACCCGCCCGAGCCGGCCTTCATGGGTGCGGGCGTAGGCGGGTCCATGAGTGCGGAAAAGATCCGCGATTTCCAAGGTCGGCCGGTCGCGCCGCCCCTTGGGACGGTCCATCGCCCTACGCCGGCGGCGTGACCTCCAGCGTCAGGCGATCGAGCGGACTCGGCGTCGCTCGGATGATGTGCGCCGCCACATGAGTATACCGCGCCGTCGAGGAAAGATTGGCGTGGCCGAGCAGCGCCTGGATGATGCGGATGTCGGCGCCGTTCTCAAGAAGATGCGTCGCGAAGCTGTGGCGAAGCGTATGCAGCGTGACCCGCTTGCTCAGCCCCGCCGCCTCGACCGCCGAGCGGCAGGCGGCGTGCAAGACGGTCGGGCTGATCGGACGATCCTCGTCGCGGCCCGGAAAGAGATAACGCTGCGGCCGCGCGAGCCGCCAATAGGCGCGCAAGATGCCCAGGAGCTGCGTCGACAGCATCACGTCACGGTCCTTGGCGCCCTTGCCGTGCCGGACCCGGATCACGCCGCGCGCACTGTCGATATCGGCGATCATCAGCCCGGCCACCTCCGAAGCGCGCAGCCCCGCCGCATAGGCGGTGGTGAGCGCCGCCCGGCTCTTGAGGCTCGAGACCGCCTCGAGAAACCGCACCACCTCGTCGGAGCTCAGGATGACCGGCAGCCTGCGCGGGGTGCGTGCGTAGGGAATGCGCTCCGGAACCGTCGCCTCGCCCAGCGTGACGCCGTAGAAAAACCGCAAGGCGCAGACGGTCTGGTTGAGCGCGCTCCAGGAGACGCCCTTCGCGACGAGATGCACCTGGAAGTCGCGCACCTCGCCCAGACCGAGCGTGTCCGGCGCACGGCCGAAATGGCGGCTGAACTTCGCCACCGCGTGGAGGTAGGATCGCTGTGTCGCCGGCGACAGATTGCGGATCGTCATGTCGTCGATCATCCGGCGGCGAAGAGGACTGGGTCCGGTCATCTGGAAATCTCCTGTTTGAGGGATGGGCTGCAACACCCATGATCCTCTCAGACAGGACGTGATTCATCCGAGCTCGCCTTCACGCCGCGCAGCGGCTTCGTTCAATCCCCTGCGTGAGTCAGACTCAGCGCGAGCTGGTATTACCGCTTCCATCGACAAGCGGCCTGAAGGATCGCAGCGAGGAACGGTCGCGATGGAGCTTTCCGAGATCGGTGTCGTGGCGGGGCTCGTGCTTGCGGGCTTCGCCAGCTTCTATGCCGCCTTCGCGCTCGCAGCTCGACGGCGGCGCGGCGCGCGGGCAAAGCCGGCGGCGCGGGCGCCGGAGTCCGATCCACAGATCCAGGCGGAGGCGGCCGTCGCGGCCTGAACGGCGAGGGCCGCACCGAGGTCGCCCGGCATTTTCCGGAACAAGGTAGCTATCCCGCTTCGCGGGAGCAGAATCCTTCTCGAACAGAATGACGAGTGGGCGTCTAGCGTTCCCGACACATGAGCCTTGAGGCTAGCAAGGTGCATGCAGCCGTCTCCCCGACGCGCGGCCTCCATCACTCTTTCCGCTTGTACTCGATGGGCGTGGTCCGGCGGGACAGGTGGAACTCGAGGACGCCGAGCGTCTCGGGAAACTTGCCGAGGGTGGTGAAGACCGCCTGCTCCCAGGAGGCCCGGCGCCGCAGGCCGTCGCGGGAGGCGAGCCGCACCACCTGCAGCGGATAGGCGAGCAGCAGCAGGAACCCGATGGGGGCGAGCGCGCCGAACGCCAGCGCCGCGGCCGGCAGGCCGAGTCCCCAGGCGAGTGCCCGGCGGGTCTCGGAGACCCAGTGGCGCTCCGGTGAGGCGCCGTGCAGCGCCGCGCCCTCGGCGAAGGCGTGGCCCCCGCGGCGCGTGCGCCGCCACCACTGGCCGAAGCGCGTGATCGCCGCGTCGTGCAGGGTCATCTCGGCGTCGAGGCGCCAGACCTCCCAGCCTTCCCGGCGCAGCCGCAGGCAGAGCTCGGGCTCCTCGCCGGCGATCAGCGTCTCGCGCCAGCCGCCGACCGCGTCGAGGGCGCGCATCCGCATCAGCGCGTCGCCGCCGCAGGCCTTCGCCGGCCCGACCGGGGTGTTCCATTCCCGGTCGCAGAGCCGGTTGTAGACCGAGGCCTGCGGGAAGCGCTCGCGTCGGCGCCCGCAGACGACCGCGGCGCGCGGATGCGCCTCGAGAAACGCCGTGGCGGTCGCGATCCAGTCTGCGCGCAGCGTGCAGTCGCCGTCGATGAACTGCACGTAGGCGGGCAGGTCCGCGCTGCGCAGCCGTGTGATCCCGGCGTTGCGGGCCCGCGCGGCGGTGAAGGGGCGGGCGGGGTCGAGGGCGACCACCGCGGCCCCCGCGGCCGCGGCCGCGTCCCGGCTGCCGTCGGTCGAGCCGGAATCCACATAAACGATGCGGTCCACGGCGCCCTGCAGCGACGCCAGGCAGGCGACGAGCCGGGCGCCCTCGTTGCGCCCGATCACCACCGCGGCCACCTCCGCGGCCACCTCCGCGGACAGACGCGCCTCGGACGTCATGGCCGGCGGCGCCGCGAAGCGCGGTTCAGCCGGCCCGTCTCCGAAGCGCCGAAGCTGCACATCCTGCCGAAGCTGCACATCCTGATTGTCTAGATCGAGGCGGCCGATTCGCCTACCGAGGCGGCGGGGGAGATCGAGAGGACAGCCGCGGGTCGCCCGTGCTATATCGGCCGGACGGTCGGCTTTATCGCCATCCCGCCTTGAGAGACCGACGATGCGACGGGAGAAGGCCTGCGCAGGATGCCGAACAGTTTTGCCTATCTGATGCTCCTGGCCTGGCCGGTGATCGCGGTCGGGCTCTTTCGCCTGCTGTCGGTCGAGCGCGCGGTGATCTGGACGATCCTCGGCGGCTACCTGCTGCTGCCGCCGGTGGCCAATTTCGACTTTCCGGTGGTGCCGGCCTTCGACAAGACCTCGATCCCTAACCTCGCTGCCTTCCTGATTTGCGTGGTCATGCTCGGCAAGCGGGTCCCGCTCCTGCCGGGCTCGCCGACAGGACGGGTGCTGATGGTGCTGTTCGTGGTCAGCCCCTTCGCGACGGCGCTGACCAACGGCGAACCGATTCCGTTCGACGTGGGCGGGCTGCCGGGGCTCAGGATCTACGATTCGGTGGCCGCCGTCATCAACCAGGCGATCTACGTCCTGCCGTTCTTCCTGGCGCAGCGGTTCCTGGCGAGCGAGGCGGCGCAGCGCGAGATCCTGTTGGCGCTGATGCTCGCAGGCCTCGCCTATTCCGTGCCGATGCTGATCGAGGTGCGCCTCAGCCCGCAGCTCAACACCTGGATCTACGGCTTCTTCCAACACAGTTTCGCGCAGATGATGCGCGAGGGCGGCTTCCGGCCGATCGTCTTTCTCTATCACGGGCTCTGGGTGGCGTTCTTCGCGATGACGGCGCTCGTCGCCACGGTCGGGCTGTGGCGCGCGGCGAGCCCCCACCGGCGCACGCCGTATTTCCTGGCGGCTGGTTATCTCGCGGTGGTCCTGGTGCTGTGCAAGAGCCTCGGCTCGATGCTCTATGCGGCCGCCCTCGTGCCGATCGTGGCCCTGACGGGCCGGAAGACGCAGATCCGCATCGCGGCCGGGCTGGCGCTGATCGCGGTGCTCTTTCCGCTGCTGCGCGGCGCCGATCTCGTGCCGGTGGAGACGATGCTCACCCGGGCCGAGGCCATCGACGAGGAGCGGGCCGCCTCGCTCCAGTACCGCTTCGACAACGAGGATCTGCTGCTGGCGCGGGCCGGCGAGAAGCTGCTCTTCGGCTGGGGCGGCTGGGGCCGCAACCAGATCTACGATCCGACCGACGGCAAGATGCTGAGCGTGACCGACGGGCGCTGGATCATCGTGATCGGGATCTACGGCTGGCTGGGATACATCGTCGAATTCGGCCTGCTCTCGCTGCCGCTGTTTCTGCTCGCCTGGCGGACGCGCCGGATGCCCGCCGCCGCGCTCTCCCCGCATATGGGGCCGCTTGCGCTGATCCTCGGCATCAACATGATCGACATGCTGCCCAATGCGACGCTGATCCCCTTCACCTGGCTCATCGCCGGCGCGATGCTCGGCCATGCCGAGGCGCTGGCGGCGCGCCGCCCGGCCGACGCGGCGCTCGAGCGCGAGGCGGCCGGACGCGATGCGGACCGCCACGGACCCGTGCCGGAGCGACCGCGGACGATCCTGTAGGGGAACCCGGCATCGCTGCACCGGGGGGGCCGAGCGAATGGCGGAAGAAGCGAGGCGAGGGCACGGATCGCCGGAGACGGCGGATGGCTCCGTCCGCCTGGGCTATCTGGTCCCGCAGTTTCCCGGCCAGACCCACACGTTCTTCTGGCGCGAGATCGGGGAGATCGAGCGGCGCGGAGGAGAGGTCGCGCTCCTGAGCACGCGGCTTCCGCCGCGACGCCTGATCTCCCACGGCTGGTCGGAGGCGGCGATCGCGCGCACCGCCTATCTCGGCCGCCCGGACCCTCTGGGAACGCTGCAGGCGCTTGCCGGTCTCTCGGGGGAGGTGCGATCGGACATCCGTGGCGAGGGTCCCGCCCTGGTGCGCGACGCTCTTCTCTGCCTGTCGCCAGCCCGCCGGCTGGCGCGGATCGCGGCGGCGCGGGGGATCGGCCATGTGCACGTGCATTCCTGCGGTCGCGCGGCCCTGATCGCGGCGCTGGCCAATCGCATGAGCGGGCTGTCCTACAGCCTGACGCTGCACGGGCCGCTCTCGGACTACGGGCCCGGCCAGCGGCTGAAATGGCGGCATGCGGCCTTCGCGACCGTCATCACCGCGGGACTGCTGGAGGAGGCGCGGGCGGCGCTCGGCGCCGACATGCCGGCGCGGCTTCGGGTGCAGCCGATGGGCGTCGACGTCGATGCGTTCGCGCGGACGCAGGCGTACCGGCCGCCGGGGCCGGGAGAGCCGATCCGCCTCTTCTCCTGCGGCCGCCTCAGCCCGATCAAGGGGCATCAGGACCTGATGCAGGCAGTGCGGATCCTCGCGGACGGCGGGCTCGACGTCCGGCTCGAGATCGCGGGTGAGGACGATGCCGGCGGCGGAGGCTTCCGGCGGACCCTCGAGGCCCGGCTGGACGCGCTTGATCTGGGAGACAGGGTCCGTCTGCTCGGCGCCGTCAGCGAGGCGGAGGTGCGGGAGAAGTTGCTCGAGGCCCACATGTTCGTGCTGGCGAGCTGGCACGAGCCGCTCGGCGTCGCCTACATGGAGGCGATGAGCTGCGCGCTTCCCACCATCGGCACGGATGCGGGAGGCGTGCGCGAACTCTTCGACGCCAGGAGCGGCCTGCTGGTCCCGCCGAAGGACCCCGAGGCGTTGGCGGCGGCGATCGCCGCACTCGCGCGCGATCCGAAGCGCGCGGCGCGGATGGGCCGGGACGGCCGCGCGCGGGTGGCGAGGGAGTTCCGCGCCAGCGCCGGGGCGAGGACCCTCCTCGAGGAGATCGCCGCCGCATCGTCGGCGAAAGTATGAACGGAATCTGAAGACGGAGTTTTTTCCTCAATGTTTTCAATACGAAACTCTCGCTTTCACAGTGAAACGCATGAAGTCCTCGCGCCGGCCGGGGTTTCGCGGACATGAATCGGCGCCCCAGGGCCCTCGTCATCGCGGAGGCGGCGAACCCCGAATGGGTCAGCGTGCCGCTGGTCGGATGGTCGCTGGCGGCGGCGCTGCGCGAGGTGGCCGAGGTCCACCTCGTCACCCAGATCCGCAATCGCGCCGCGATCCTGCGGGCGGGGCTCGTCGAGGGCGCGGAGTTCACCGCGATCGATTCCGAGGCGCTGGCGCGGCCGCTGTGGAAGCTCGGCGGCGTCCTGCGCATGGGGGAAGGCAAGGGATGGACCGTGCTCCAGGTGATCGGGGCGGTGTCCTATCCCTATTTCGAGCATCTCGTCTGGAAGCGGTTCGGCGCGCAGATCGGCGCCGGCGCCTTCGATCTCGTGCACCGGGTCACGCCGCTCAGCCCTACCGTGTCCAGCCCGATCGCCCGGAAGTGCCGCCGGGCCGGGGTCCCCTTCGTGCTGGGGCCGCTCAACGGCGGCGTGCCCTGGCCGAAGGGGTTCGACGCCGAGCGGCGGCGGGAGCGGGAGTGGCTGTCCTACCTGCGCGGCGCCTACCGGCTCCTGCCGGGGCGCGGGGCGGCGCTGGAGGCGGCCTCGGCCATCCTCGTCGGCTCGCGCCACACGCAGGGCGAGATCCCGGCGCGCCACCGGGAGAAATGCGTCTACCTGCCCGAGAACGCCATCGACCCGCGGCGCTTCTCGCGCCGGGCCGATCCCGCCCCCGGACCGCTGCGGGCGTGCTTCATCGGGCGCATGGTGCCCTACAAGGGGCCGGACATGCTGCTCGAGGCCGCGGCGCCGCTCCTGCGCGCCGGTCGGATGACGCTCGACATGATCGGCGACGGGCCGCTGCTCGCATCCCTGCGCGCGCAGGCCGCCGAGGGGCGGATGGAGGGCGTCCGATTCCACGGCTGGCTCGCCCACGAGGCGGTGCAGGACGTCGCTGCGGAGTGCGCGCTGCTCGCGTTTCCCTCGATCCGCGAGTTCGGCGGCGGCGTGGTCCTGGAGGCGATGTCGCTCGGGCTCGTGCCCCTCGTCGTGGATTATGCGGGACCCGGGGAGCTCGTGACCGAAGGCACGGGCTTCAAGGTGCCGCTGGGGCGGCGCGCCGACATCGTCACCGGGCTGCGGGGCGCGCTGGAGCGGATCGCGGCGGAGCCCGATGCCTTGCCGGAGATCGGCGCGAGGGCCCGGGCGCGGGTTCAGGACCACTTCACTTGGCAGCGGAAGGCCGAGCAGGTGGCTGAGGTCTATGCCTGGGTGCTCGGGCAGCGTACCGGCCGACCGTCGTTCTTCTGAAGAGGACTCCTAAACCGGGCGCGGCACCGGGAAAGAATAACCTGCGGTTGTATAGCCTGCCGCTTAACGATCTCATCGGAGGCGGCCCGGGAAGGGCTGGAAAGGATGTTTTCGAAAAGTATTGGAGGATCGCTTCCCGACGCTGTACTGTCGGCTCCGCGGGTCCTTCGGGTGTGGGCCTGCCGGATTATCCTTCTTTTGCCGCCGTCGGGTGTTGAACCGCAACGGCTATTTTGAGCAAGGCATGGCTGAAAAACCAACCGATCTCGCCGGTCACGAGAACGATATCGCCATCGTCGGCATGGCCGCGCACCTGCCGGGAGCGGGCTCGATCGACGCTTACTGGGCCAATCTGCGCGACGGCGTCTCCTCGATTCGCCGATTTGACGAGGCGGTGTTGCGCGCGGCCGGCGAGACCCCAGACCGACTGCACCACCGCAACTACGTGCCCTGCGCGGCGGTGCTCGACGGCTTCGAGACATTCGACGCCGAGTTCTTCGGGTTCGGCCCAAAAGACGCCGCCATCATGGATCCCCAGCACCGGCAGTTCCTGGAGGTGGTCTGGGAGGCGCTCGAGAATGCAGGCCACCCGCCGGAGCGGTTTCCAGGGCCGATCGGCGTCTATGCCGGTTGCGGCATGGGGAGCTACTTCTATTTCAATATCTGCTCCAACCCCGAGCTGGTCGACAGCGTCGGCATGTTCCTCCTACGCCATACCGGCAACGACAAGGACTTCCTGTCGACGCGCGTGAGCCACGTCTTCGACCTCAGGGGGCCGAGCATCACAATGCAGACCGCCTGCTCGACCTCGCTGGTGGCGGTGCATTACGCGGCCCAGTCGCTGCTTAGCCGCGAATGCGACATGGCGCTTGCCGGCGGCGTGACGATCGAGCTGCCGCAGGGGCGCGGATACATCTTCCAGGAGGGCGAGATCCTGTCCCCGGACGGGCAGTGCCATGCCTTCGACCATCGCGCGCAGGGCACCGTCTTCGGCTCGGGCGCGGGCGCGGTGGTGCTGCGCCGGCTCGCCGATGCGCTGCGCGACGGCGATCACGTCTGGGCGGTGATCAAGGGCACGGCGGTCAACAACGACGGTGCGGCCAAGGCCGGCTATCTCGCGCCCAGCGTCGAGGGTCAGGCGCGGGCGATCGCCGAGGCGCATGCCGTCGCCGGCGTTTCCGCCGAGACGATCGATTACGTCGAATGCCACGGCACCGGCACCTATCTTGGTGACCCGATCGAAGTGGCGGCGCTGACCGCGGCCTTCCGCGAGACGACGCAGGACACCGGCTTCTGCCGCATCGGCTCTGTCAAGACCAACATCGGCCATCTCGACACGGCGGCGGGGGTGGCGAGCCTGATCAAGGCGGCGCTTGCGCTGCACCACCGCCGGATCCCGCCCAGCCTCGGCTTCGAGACGCCCAATCCGGCGATCGATTTCGAGACGAGCCCGTTCCGGGTCAACGCTGCGCTTTCCGACTGGATCTCGCACGCGGGGCCGCGGCGGGCGGGGGTCAACTCGCTCGGGGTCGGCGGCACCAACGCGCATGCGGTGCTCGAGGAGGCTCCGCCGTGCGCCGCCTCCGAGCCCTCCGACTGGCCGTTCCAGATCCTGACCCTGTCGGGGCGTTCGCGGGCGGCGCTTGAGGCCAATGCCAAGGCGCTCGCCGCGCATCTGCGCGCGAACCCCGACCAGCCGCTCGCCGATGTCGCCTTCACCCTCAAGGAGGGACGGCGCGCCTTCGAGAAGCGCCGGGTGCTGGTCGCCGGGACCCACGAGGAGGCGGCAGCCCTGCTCGAGGCGAACGAGCCGCGCCGGATCTTCACCCACAGCGCCCTCGGCGACGACCCCGAGGTGGTGTTCATGTTCCCCGGCGGGGGGGCGCAATACACCGGCATGGCGCGCGACCTCTACGAGACCGAGCCGGTGTTTGCCGAATGGATGGACCGCGGCCTCGATATCCTGCGGCCGAAGCTCGACTACGACATCCGGGCGCTCTGGCTGCCGGAGCCGGGCGCCGAGGCGGAGGCGGCAGAGCGGCTGAAGCGGCCCTCGGTGCAGCTGCCGCTGATCCTGATCGTCGAATACGCGCTGGCGCAGCTCTGGATGTCCTGGGGGGTGCGGCCGGCGGCGCTGGTCGGGCATTCGATGGGCGAGAACACCGCCGCCTGCGTCGCAGGTGTAATGTCCTTCGAGGATTGCATCGGGCTCGTGCATCTGCGGGGTGCGCTCTTTGACACCGTGCCCGCGGGCGGCATGTTGAGCGTGCCGATGGCGGCGGGCGATCTGGCGCCGATCCTGGGAGAAGCGCTCGATCTCGCGAGCGTCAACGCCCCCGAGCTGAGCGTGGCCTCGGGGCCACAGGCTGATCTCGGCTTGCTCGAGGCGCGGCTGAAGGCGCAGGGGGTGGAGAGCCAGCGCATCCCGATCCACATCGCCGCGCATTCGCGGATGCTCGAGCCGATCCTCGAGCGCTTCGGCGCCTATCTGCGCGGCATCCGCCTGAGCCCGCCCCGCATCCCCTTCGTCTCCAACCGGACGGGGACCTTCATCACCGCGGCGGAGGCGACGGATCCCACCTATTGGGTCGGACATCTGCGGGGCACGGTTCGCTTCGCCGACTGCCTCACCACGCTGGCGCAGGAGGGGGGCCGGGTCTATCTGGAGGTGGGGCCGGGCAAGGCGCTGAGCTCGCTCGCCCAGGCCCATGGTGGCGTGCCCTCCCAGCAGGTGCTGAGCTCGCTGCGCCATCCCGAGGAGCGGATCGCCGACGACGCCTATTTCCTCGGCGTGGTCGGTCGGCTCTGGGCGCTCGGCGTTCGGGTCGACTGGGACCAGGTCTGGGGCGAGGCCAAGCGCCGGCGTGTGCCGCTGCCGAGCTATGCCTTCCAGCGCGCACCGTATTTCATCGAACCGGGCGCGGCCCGGACCCTCGCGCCCGCCGCCCGGCCGGTGCGGCGGGACGACATTGCCGACTGGGGCTATCGCCCGGTCTGGCGGCCGCGGCTGGCGGAATGCGAGATCGACGTGGAGGCGGGGCTGGATGGTGCTGCACCCGAAACCTGGCTCGTCTTCGTCGATGATGCCGGGGTGGGCGCGCGCCTGGTCCTGCGGCTGCGCGATGCAGGCCACCGGGTGGTGGAGGTGCATCCAGGCGACGCCTTCGGCCGGACCGGCGAGAATCGCTACGTACTAGCCCCCGAGCGCGGGCGCGACGGCTACGACGCCCTGGTCCGGGACATGGTGGCGCAGGGCGCCGCCCCCTCGCGCGTCGCGCATCTGTGGCTGCTGACGGGCCGCGAGAGCTTCCGCCCCGGCTCGAGCTTCTTCCACCGCAACCAGGAGCGCGGCTTTTTCAGCCTGCTGTTCCTCGCGCAGGCGCTGAGCGAAGAGAACCTGCCGGTCCCGCTGCACCTGACGGTCGTCACCTCGGGCGCGGCGCAGGTCCGGGACGAGGCGCTGCCCCATCCCGAGAAATCCACGGCGCTCGGCCCTGTCCGGGTGATCCCGCGCGAGCTGCCCGGCGTCACCTGCGCGGCGCTCGACGTGACGCTGCCCCAGCTTGGGAGACGGCGCTCCGGCGCGCGACGCCTCGCCGGGGCGCTCGACCCGTTCGCGGGTCGGCGCGCGATGGGGACGGCGCTCGACCGGCTCGCAGAGCGGGTCCTCGAGGATCTGCTGGCCCGGCCGGCGAACACGGTCGCGGCGCTGCGGGGCGACAAGCGCTTCGAGCTCGGCTTCGCGCCCGCGCCGCTCGTCTCGCCGGAGGCGCCCCCCCTGCGCGCGGGCGGCGTCTGCATGATCACCGGCGGCTTCGGGGGCATCGGCCTCGCCGTCGCCGAGGAGCTGGTGCGCACGAGCGCGGCGAAGCTGGTCCTGCTCGCCCGCTCGCCTCTGCCGGCGCGCGAGGCCTGGCGGTCGCATCTGCTCGGGCACGGGCCGCTCGACGCGACCGCGCGGCGGATCCGGGCGGTGCAGCGGCTCGAGGCGCTCGGGGCCGAGGTGCTGGTGGCCGCGGCCGATGTCTGCAACCTCGAGCAGATGCGCGCTGCCGTCGATCTGGCGAAGGACCGCTTCGGTGCGGTGCACGGGGTGATCCATGCGGCCGGGGTGATCGACGACGGCCCGCTGCTCGCCAAGAGCCCAGGCGCGGTCGAGGACGTGTTCACGCCGAAGATCCACGGAACCCAGGTGCTGCACGAGCTCTTTCCCGACGGGGCCCTCGACTGGCTGGTGCTGTTCTCCTCGACGAGCACCGTGACCGCCCCGGCGGGGCAAATCGATTACGTCGCCGCCAATGAATATCTCAACGCCTATGCCAGGAGCCGCAGGGGCGGCCGGACCCGCGTGGTCGCGGTGAACTGGGGCATCTGGAAGGAGGTCGGCATGGCCGCGGCGGCGCTCGCCGAGCGCACCGGGGAGGGCCCGGCCGCGCCCTCCGACCCCGCGGGGATGCCGCTGCTTGACCGGGCGAGCTTCGATGCCGCCGGCAACCGGCTCTTTACCGCGCTCTACACCACCGAGGGGCGCTGGATCCTCGACGAGCATCGCACGACGGCGGGCGATGCGCTGGTGCCGGGCACCGGCTATCTCGAGATCGCGGCCGAGGCGCTCCGCGCCCATGGCGAGACCGGCGCCTTCGAGATCCGCGACCTGTTCTTCCTGCGGCCGCTGCAGGTTGCCGACGGTGCGGCGCGCGAGATCCGTGTGCGGCTGTCGAGAACCGACGAGGGCTACGGTCTGGAGGTGCAGAGCGGCTGCACGGTCAACGGGCGCGACGCTTTCGAGATGAACGCCCAGGGGGCCCTCGCGCTGCTGCCGCTGCCCGCGCCCGGGCGGGTCGATCTCGCGGAGATCGCGGCGCGCTGCGCCGACAGCCAGGTCGCAGAGGGCACGGAGGCGCTGCGTTCGCCTCAGGAGGCGCATCTGCGGTTCGGGCCGCGCTGGCGGGTCCTGCGCAGCACTGCCTACGGTGCGCGCGAGGGTTTGGCCGAGCTGCAGCTGGCCGACCCTTTCGCGGCGGATGTCGCCGGGGGCTACCTGCTGCATCCGGCGCTCCTCGATCTCGCGACCGGCTGGGCGATGGGGCTGATCGAGGCCTACCGGCCGACGCATCTCTGGGTGCCGGTCTCCTATCGCTCCGTGCGCGTGCACGCAGCCTTGCCGGCGCGGATCTTCAGCTGGGTGCGCAGCAGCCCCGACAACCGGGCCGGCGCGCAGACGGCCTCCTTCGATGCGACGCTCTGCGACGCGCAGGGCAGGGTGCTGCTCGAGATCGAGGGGTTCTCGATCCGGCGGCTCGAGGACGAGGCAGGCTTCGTGCGAAGCCGGCGCCCGAGCGCTGCGGAAGTCGAGTTCGCGGACGGCGGGGCGGCGGCACGCCAGCCGCTGTCGCGGACCGAAGAGCGGCTCGTGCACAACCTGTCGCAGGGCATCATGCCCGGGGAGGGGGCCGAGGCCTTCGGCCGGGCGCTGGCGACCGGTCTGCCGCAGATCGTCGTCTCCTCGCTCGATCTCGATACCTTGACCGCGCAGGCCTCTGAGACCGGCCCCGCCGAAGCGGAGGCGGGCCAGACCTTCCAGCGCCCCGAGCTCGACAGCGCCTATGTCGAGCCGCGCACCGATATCGAGCGCACCCTCGCGGGTTTCTGGGAGAAGCTGCTCGGGGTGAGCCGGGTGGGGGTCGAGGACAGCTTCTTCGATCTCGGCGGGCATTCGCTGATCGCCGTGCGGCTCTTCGCGATGGTCAAGAAGGCCTACCGGACCGAGTTCCCGATCTCGGTCCTGTTCGAGGCCCCGACCATTGCCCGATGCGCCGCGATGATCGCCGAGCGCGTCGGCGAGGACGCCCCCGACGGCGCGGAAGGAGCGGCGCCCAGGGCCCCGGCCCGACGCTTCGCGCATCTCGTCGCCATGCACGACGGGGAGGGGGGGCCGAAGACGCCGTTCTTCCTTGTCGCCGGCATGTTCGGCAACGTGCTGAACCTGCGGCATCTGGCGCATCTGCTCGGCACCGACCGGCCGTTCTTCGGCCTGCAGGCACGCGGGCTCTACGGCGACGAGGCCCCGCACGGTACGATCGTCGAGGCTGCGGCCGACTACATCGCCGAACTGCGGGTCGTGCAGCCGCACGGGCCCTATCTGCTGGGCGGGTTCTCGGGCGGCGGCATCACCGCCTACGAGATGGCCCGCCAGCTCGAGGCGGACGGCGAGGAAGTGGCGCTGCTCGTCATGCTCGACACGCCGCTGCCGGTGCGCCCGAGCCTCTCGCGGCTCGATCGCCTGCTGATCAGGAGGCAGGAGCTGCGATCGCAAGGGCCGCAATTCTTTGGCGAATGGGCGAGGCGCCGCATCGCCTGGGAACTCGGCAAGCTCCGCGCTCGGTTCGACGAAGCGGAGGCCACGCCCGAGCACCGGTTCCACGATGCGGCGATCGAGGCCGCCTTCCGCACCGCCGTCGCGGGCTACGACCTTCAGCCGTGGCCCGGCCCTATCGCCCTGTTCCGACCGCCGCTCGACCGCCGCTGGCGGGTCTCGCGCGGGGCCTGGGTGAGTGCTGCGCGCGAATATGTCCTGAAGGACAACGACTGGACAAGATGGGCGCCGACGGTCCGGGTGTTCGAAGTGTCCGGCGACCACGATTCCATGGTGCTCGAGCCCAATGTCCGGGTCCTGGCGAGCCGAATGAAGCGCTGCATCGAGGCGGCCGAGGCCGACGGGCGGACCCAGGCCGGTCGGTCGATGGCCACGGCGGCGGAATAGGCCCGCGATGCGCGCCCCGACGATCCTGACGATCGTCCTGAACTACAGGACGCCGGCAATGACGCTGAAAGCGGCCGAGGCCGCCCTGCGCGAGATGGAGGGCATCGCCGGCGAGCTCACCATCGTCGATAACGATTCGCGCGACGGTTCGTTCGAGACGATCTCGGCCGCGGTCGCGGCCGCCGGCTGGGATAGCGAGGGCAGGGTGCGGGTGCTCCGCTCCGGCCGCAACGGCGGCTTCGGGGCCGGCAACAACGTCGGCATCCGTTCCGGGTTCGCGCAGGGCGGGGTGCCGGACTACGTCTATATCCTGAACTCAGACGCCTTTCCCGGTCCGGGCGCCGTCCGCCGGCTACTCGATTGTCTGGAGGGCGATCACGCAATCGGCTTTGCCGGCAGCTACATCCACGGTCCGGACGGCGAGCCGCATTGCACGGCGTTCCGCTTTCCGACGCTCTGGAGCGAGCTCGAGGGGGCGGCGCGTACCGGACCGCTCACCCGGCTGCTCGCGAGGCACGTCGTGCCGTTGCCGATCCCCGAGGCGACCCGCGAGGTGGACTGGCTGGCGGGCGCCAGCCTGATGATGCGCCACAGTATTCTCGAGCGGATAGGCCTCTTCGACGAACGGTACTTTCTCTATTTCGAGGAGACCGACCTCTGCTGGCGGGCGCGGCTCGCCGGTTGGCCGACCGTCTACGTGCGCGACAGCGAGGTGACGCATGTCGGCTCGGTCTCGACCGGTATGAAAACCTGGGGCAGGGTGCCCGAATACTGGTTCGATTCCCGGCTCCACTATTTCGTAAAGAACCACGGCACGACCTATGCCTGCGCGGCGACGCTCGCCCATCTGCTCGGCGGCCTCCTCTGGCGTGCCCGGCAGGTCGCGCAGCGCAAGTCGCGGTTGGATCCGCCGCATTTCCTGCGCGACCTGGCCGTGCATGCCGCGCGGGCTGCAACCGGAGGACGCCGATCGTCCGCGCCGCGCGCCGCGCGCCTCGCATGTTCCGACAATCCCTGACCCGGCCTCGGAGAGTGTCATGAGTTCCTTTTCCTGCATCGTCATCGGCAACGAATCGCTGCTCATCCAGTGCAGCGAGATCCTTCTGCAGCGCGGACACCGGATCGAGGCGGTAGTGACGCGCAACCCCGAGATCCGCGCCTGGGCGGAGGCGGCAGGGTTGCGGAGCGAGGCGCAGGGCGCAGGCCTCGCGGGGCGCCTCGATCCGCGCACCTTCGACTGGCTGTTCAGCATCGCCAATCTCGAGATCATACCGCAGGCACTGCTCGCACGGGCCGGAAAGGGCGCGGTGAATTTCCATGACGGGCCGCTGCCCCGCTATGCCGGCCTGAACGCGCCGGTTTGGGCCCTGATGCACCACGAGACGCGCCACGGCGTCACGTGGCACAGGATCGAGGGCGGCATCGACAAGGGGGACATCCTCGAGCAGCGCCTGTTTGACATCGGCCCCGAGGAGACCGCGCTGACGCTCAACACCCGCTGCTTCGCGGTGGGCATCGACAGTTTCGGCACGCTGATCGAGGCCATCGAGGCGGGCGGCCCCGAGCGCCGCCCCCAGGATTTCGCGCAGCGCAGCTACTTCGCGCGGGACGCCCGCCCCCGGGCCGCGGCGCGGCTCGATTTCCGACGCGACGCCGAGGATCTCGTGGCTCTCGTCCGGGCTCTCGACCACGGTGCGTACTGGAACCCGCTCTGCCGCCCGAAGATCGAGGCGGGCGGACGGGTGCTGCTCGTCGGCACCGTGGAGATCGCCGGAAACGAGGCCGGGCCGGTCCCCGGCACGGTGCGCGAGGTCGCGGAGGACGCGCTCGTGGTCACGACGGGCTCGGCGCCGGTGCGCCTCGGCCGGCTGACCGACAGCGCCGGCCGCCCGGTCTCGCCGACCGCGCTCGCCACGGTCGGCGATGTGCTGCCGGCGCTCGAGCCTGAGCAGGCGGAGGCGCTGACGCGGGCCCTTGCTGCCACCGTCGCGGGCGAGGGGCACTGGCGCGCGCGCCTGCAGCGGCTCGACCCGGCGGAGCTGCCGCAAGCCGGCGCCGCCGGGGAAGCCCCCGCGTTCGTCCGCCGGCCGCTCGCGCTGCCCGAAGGGCTCTCGGGCGACCGACTGCTCGCCGCGGTCGGCGTCTGGGCGGCGCGCATCGGCGGCAAGCCGAGCTTCGATCTCGCCTATCGCGATGCCGCCGTTGCCGAGGCGGCCGGAGCGGCGGCGGGATATGTGAGCGACTGGGTGCCGGTCCGCTTCGAGGCGGATGCGCGCGGCGACCGGACCATGAGCTTCGCCGAGGCTGTGGCGGCCTTCGATTTGGAACTGGTGGCTGCGCGGGGCAACGGGAGCTTCGCCCTCGACCTCGTCGCGCGCGATCCCGCCATCGCGACGCCGCAGGTGCCGCAGGTCGGGATCGCGACGGGGTTCGGAGCGGAGGCGATCGCGGGGACGTGCCTCACGGTAGTCCTGCCCGAGAAGGGCGCCGGTGCGGAGATCCTCTACGATGCCGCGCGCCTTCCCGAGGGCGTTGCCGAGACGCTGGCCGCGCGTTTCGGAGTGCTGGCGGCGGCGGTGGCGGACGGCGCGGCCGAAGCCACGCCGGTGCTGCGCCTGCCGGTCATGCCGGCGGCGGAGCGGGAACGAGTGCTCCGGGGCTGGAACGACACGCGCACCGACTACGACCATGACCGCTGCGTCCACCAGCTCGTCGAGGCGCAGGCCGCGCGAACCCCCGATGCCACCGCGGTGGTCTTCGAGAACGCCGCGCTCAGCTATGCCGAGCTCGACGCGCGCGCCGACCGTGTGGCCCATGTGCTGCGCGCGATGGGGGTGGGTCCCGACGTGCTGGTCGGGCTTCACATGCCGCGCTCGCTCGAGCTTCTGGTGGGGGCGCTCGCGATCCAGAAGGCTGGCGGCGCCTATGTCCCGCTCGATCCCGCCTATCCGGCGGAGCGAATCGCGCTCTACGTCGCCGACAGCGCAGCACCCGTGATCCTCACCCGGTCGGACATCGCAGACGACCTGCCCGCGCACGGGGCCGAGGCACTGGTGATCGACCAGGACCCGCGGATCGGGCAGGCGCCGGCGGGACCGGTCGAGAGCGGTGTCCGGCCGGAGAACCTCGCCTATGTCATCTATACCTCCGGCTCGACCGGACGGCCCAAGGGGGTGATGGTCGAGCATCGCAACGTCTCGAACTTCTTCACCGGTATGGACGCGCGGATCGGCGCGGAGCCTCCCGGGGTCTGGCTCGCCGTCACCAGCCTCTCCTTCGATATCTCTGTGCTCGAGCTGTTCTGGACGCTGGCGCGCGGCTTCAAGCTCGTGCTCTCGAGCGACGCGGACCGGGCGCTGGTTTCGGGCGCGCGCCTCGCGCTCACCGACCGGCCGATCGACTTCAGCCTGTTCTATTGGGGCAACGATGACGGGATTGGACCGAAGAAGTACGAGCTCCTGCTCGAGGGCGCAAAATTCGCTGATCGGAACGGCTTTTGCGCCGTCTGGACGCCGGAGCGGCATTTTCATGCTTTCGGAGGCCCCTATCCCAACCCCGCGGTGACCGGCGCCGCCGTCGCTGCGGTCACGCAGAACATCGGGGTGCGCGCCGGAAGCTGCGTCGCACCCCTGCACCACCCCGCGCGCATAGCCGAGGATTGGGCGGTTATCGACAATCTCACCGGCGGCCGTGCGGCGCTCGCTATCGCCTCGGGCTGGCAGCCCGACGACTTCGTTCTGCGTCCCGAGAATACGCCGCCCGACAACAAGCCGGCGATGATGGCAGCGATCGAGACCCTGCGCCGGCTCTGGCGCGGCGAGGCGGTGGAGTTCCCGACGCGGACAGGCGCGCCCTTCGCCGTCGTGACGCAGCCTCGACCGGTGTCTAGGGAGCTGCCGATCTGGGTGACGACCGCCGGCAATCCAGCCACCTGGAGGGAGGCGGGCGCGATCGGAGCGAACGTGCTCACGCACCTGCTGGGGCAAAGCGTCGAGGAGGTCGGCGAGAAGATCGTGATCTACCACACGGCCCTGCGCGCGGCGGGCCACGACCCGGCGGATCACAAGGTGACGCTGATGCTGCATAGCTTCGTCGGTCATGACCGCGCGCGCGTGCGCGAAACCGCGCGTGGGCCGATGAAGGACTACCTGCGCAGCGCTGCAGCTCTCATCAAGCAATACGCCTGGGCCTTTCCCGCCTTCAAGCGGCCGCAGGGGGCGAGCAATCCCTTCGAGATCGACCTCGGCTCGCTGAGCGAGGCGGAGATGGAGGGCATTCTCGAGTTCGCCTTCCAGCGGTATTTCGAGGACTCGGGCCTCTTCGGCACCGTCGAGGAATGTCTCGCGCGCGTCGAGCAGGTCAGGCGCATCGGCGTCGATGAGATCGCCTGCCTGATCGATTACGGGATCGCGGTGCCGGAGGTGCTGGAGGGGCTCGTCCCGCTCGCCGAGGTGCTCAGACGCGCCAATGCGCCGGCTGAGATCGCCGAGGACGACTTCTCGATCGCGGCCCAGATCCTGCGCCAGGGCGTCACGCATCTGCAATGCACGCCCTCGATGGCGCGGATGCTTGCGACGAACGACGAGGCGCGCACCGCCCTCGGCCGGGTCCGGCACCTGATGCTGGGCGGCGAGGCCCTGCCGGGGGGTCTGGTGGGCGAACTCGCCGGTCTCACGAAGGCGCGTATCGAGAACATGTACGGGCCGACCGAGACCACGATCTGGTCCTCGACCGGGCCGGCCGTGGCCGGTGAGGCCGTCGTCGGCCTTGGCAGGCCAATCGCCAACACCCGCTTCTACGTGCTCGACCCGGACAGCGAACCGGTGCCGGCCGGCGTGCCGGGCGAGCTGCACATCGGCGGCGACGGCGTCGTGCGCGGCTATCTGAACCGCGACGACCTCACGGCGGAGCGCTTCCCGCCCGACCCGTTCGCCGGGCCCGAGACCGCTGGCGCGCGCATGTATCGCACCGGCGACCTGGTCCGCTGGCGCGAGGACGGCACGCTCGACTTCCTCGGCCGGGCCGACCAGCAGGTCAAGATCCGCGGCTACCGCATCGAGCCGGGAGAGATCGAGGCCCGGCTCGAGACCGCCGCGGGCGTGCGGCAGGCCGTGGTCGTCGTGCGCGAGGACACGCCCGGGGACAAGCGGCTGGTCGCCTATCTGACCGGGTCCGCCGAGGCGACGGCGCTGCGCGCGCACCTTGCCGCCACCCTGCCCGATCACATGGTGCCCGCACATTTCGTGACGCTGGCCGAGTTTCCGCTCACGCCGAACCGGAAGGTCGATCGCGGTGCCCTGCCGGCGCCCGCGGAGGCCGAGGGGGCCGGCAGGGCCGAAGCCTTCGTCGCCCCCGGGAACGACCTGGAGAAACGCATCGCGGCAATCTGGGCGCGCATCCTTCATGTTCCCGAGGTCGGATCGAAGGACAATTTCTTCGCACTCGGCGGCCATTCGCTGCTTGCGGTGCAGGCGCATCGGGAGATGCGGGACGCCCTCGGCACGAGCCGGCTCAGCATCACCGACATCTTCCGCTTCCCGACCCTCGCGGCGCTCGCGGCGCATCTTGACGACCGGGCGCAGCCGGGCAAGACGGACGCGCTCGTCGATGCGGGGGGGCTCGCCCAGAGGGTGCAGGCCCGGTCGGAGGCGATGTCCCGGCGGCGGGCGATGCGCGCGAGCCGGCTCTCGCCGGGATGAACGCCCCCTGCGAGATCGACGCCGTCGCCCGGATCGGCGCGCTGGCCCGGAGCCTCTTCCCGGCCGGGGTCGCGGTCGCGGCGACCGATCCGCGCCACGACCATGGCGGGCTTCTGCCCGAGGAGCTTCCGGCGGTTGCGCGGGCGACCGAGCGCCGCCGCCGGGAGTTCGCTGCCGGCCGCATCGCGGCGCGCCGGGCGATGGCCGGGCTCGGGGTCTTCGGCGCGCCCGTACCGAGCGGTCCGGACCGCGCGCCCGTCTGGCCGGCAGGCATCGTCGGCAGCATTGCGCATACCGCGACCGCCTGCCTCGCCGTCGCGGCGCGGGCGGGGCAGGTCCGGGCGCTCGGGATCGACCTCGAGCCCGACGCACCCCTTGAGGCGTATCTCGTGGCGGAGATCTGCACGCCCCCGGAGATCGCCTGGCTCGTGGCCCGGCCGGAGGCCGCGCGGGGGCGGCTGGCCAGGCTGATCTTCAGCGCCAAGGAATGCGCCTACAAATGCCGGTACCCGCTGACGCGGACGCTCCTGGAGTTCGCGGACATGCGCATCGAGATCGATGCGGTGGCAGGGGCGTTCACGGCGGTCCCGCGCTCACGGGCCGCCGGGTTGCCGGAGGAACGCTTCGGCGGTCGCTGGCGCTCGGGCGCGGGACATGTCCTGACGGGTATGATGCTGTAGGCCGTGACGTGACCCCTTGTTTCTCCTCCACGGACTGCTGGCATCCGGACCGCGGGAGAGGGACCGGACATGAAGCGGAACGAGTTCACGGAAGAGCAGATCATAGAGGTGCTGCGGGAGAACGACACCGGCGCCGCGGTGGCGGAGTTGTGCCGGAAGCATGGAATGTCTTCGGCAACGCTCTACGCGTGGAGGGCGAAGTACGGCCGGATTGACGTCTCCGAGGCGAAGCGGCTGAAGGCGCTCGAGAATGAGAACTCGAAGCTGAAGCGGCTCTACGGGGTCACGTCCGTGTCCGGGAAACGGGTCGTGCGGGAGATGAACGCGCTGATCGCCCGGCGCGGTCGGCCCGCTGCGATTGTCAGCGACAATGGCACTGGGCTCATGTCGTCGGCGGTCCTGGCCTTCACCCAGGCGGGCGGGCTCGACTGGCGCTACATCGCGCCGGGCAAGCCCACCCGGAACCATTTGCCGAAAGCTTCAGGGGTGGATGCGGGCCGAATGCCTCAACGAGCATCTCTTCTCGATGAACCGCGCCCGCGCCGTCGCCGCCGCCTGGATCGACGACTTCAACATCGCGCGACCACCCTCGGCGATCAGCTACATGACACCCGCCGCCTACGCCGCGACCCGCAAACCGCAACGGCCATCGGCGTTGCGCCACCTCGAAAGCTCCGCACCGATGCCGTCCTTCCAGTCGCAGGTGGATGAGCGACAGGGGTCACGTCAGGCGGACTTCGGCCTTTCACCGTGAAAGCCGGATTTGACTCTTGAAATCATTGGATAAATTTAGATATTTTCAGTTTGTGTTAGGAGTTCGCGGCTTGGGAAGCTACCCCTGCGCACGACGCGCGCGGATCACTTGTTCAGAACGATGCAGAAGCTGTCGTGCTTGTCGAACTGGTTGGTGAGGAACAGGAACCGCGAGCGCGTGCGGTTGACGAACTCGTTGACGGCCTCGACCACGCCGTAGCGGTCCGTCGGCGAGGCCCAGCGGACGTAGTCGTGGCCGGCGATCAACCCCCCGGGCTTCACGATCCTCATGCAATTCGCCAGATCCTGCTTCACGCCGGCGTAGTCGTGGGCCCCATCGACATAGACCCAGTCCAGGTGATCGTCCTCGAAACCGGGCAGAACGTCGGACGAGTATCCGCGGCGCAGCTCGACGATTCCGCTGGAGATGTGCGAAGAGAGATCTTTCTCGATATTGCGAAGACTCTTCTCGGAATAGGCAGCGATATTCTTACTGTTCCAGGGATCGACGAGGTAGAGCTTCCTGGGCCGCGTCCTTCGGACGATCTCCCTCGACAATCCGCCCTCTGCCACGCCGATCTCCGCCGCGACAGCGTCCTTCGGCATCCTGTCGAGAAGCTCGAAAACGTCCGAGAGTATCCTCGCCTCGTCGAGAAGCTCCTGGTCGATGTGCTGCCAGACGTGACTGGTGCTGTTGTGATCCCTTATGGCCCTGCCGGCCCGGATGCCCATCTTCACGTGATCGGGAATTATGGCCTTGACGGTGCTTAATATCCCGCCCATTTCGGCTCCTCCCCAGGACGGCACATCCTTGTACCATATCCGAATTCTGTCAACGGATTTGTACGATAGAAACTTTTATTTCAGTTCCGACGGAAACTCGCAGTAGGCAGCTCGCGGATTCATTCGAGGAACAGGACGAATAGGGAGCGCCAGGGCGCTCCCGACGTCTGACGTGCAGAACCGGAGAAGATCCCGTCAGGCAGAGGAGGGCGGCGCGAGCCGTCGCGGCGGGGTGGGCCTTCTGAGCAGCACGAGATCCTTCACGCGCTGGCGGAGGCTGCGGGGGGGCAGGTATTCGAGATCGCCGCTGAAGACGGCGCCGTTCAGCGAACGGTCGGCGTCCAGCGCCAGCTCGGCGCCCCAGGATGCGGCGACGGCGGGATCGAGGCCGTCGGGCCGTCCCATGGAGGTGGCCAGGATGCCTGGTATCCAGTGGGTGATCACGATGTCGGGAAAGCGGTCTTCGAGATCGGCGACCATCGCTTTGGTAAGCACCTGGGCCGCGCCTTTGGAGACGCTGTAGGCGGAACTGCACGGCTGGGGGGCGAGATGGGCGAAGCTGCCGACGTTCACGATCCGGCCGATCCCGGTGCGGCTCATGCGCCGGAGCGCCGAATGGCTGCAGTTCACCACCCCACCGAGGTTGATCCGGATGGAGTGCATGAACCGCTCGGGCTCCGCCTCCAGGAGATCGAACCGGTCGTGGATGGCGGCGTTGTTGACCAGGACGCGCACCGGGCGCTCCTCCCGGTCGAGCCCGGCGAAGGCGGCCTCGACCGCGACGACATCGGCGACATCCACGACGCGGGGCAGGAACCGGCCCGCTTCGATCATCGCGGCGGTCTCGCGCAGCGCGCCCTCGCGTCGCCCGAAGCCGACCACGGTCATCTGCCGATGCGCGAACTCCACTGCCAGGGCTCGGCCGAGTCCCGACCCGGCGCCGGTGATCACCGCGAGACCGTCGCGGAGTGCGCCGGTCATGCCGACCCGCCCGCGGAGAAATCCGCGACCAGTCCATCGGCCACCCGGAGCGCATTGGCGGCGATGGTCAGGCTCGGATTGACGCCGGTGGAGGTGGGCATGAAGGCGGAATCGGCCACATAGAGGTTCTCCAGCGCATGCGTCCGGCAGGAGGGATCGAGGACGCTTGTGGCCGGATCCGTACCGAAGCGCAGCGTGCCGCAGGGATGCCCGAAGTTGAGCACGGGCTCGGCGTTCAGAAAGAAGGCGCGCCGTCCGCCCACGGCGGTCCGGATCAGGCTCCGGAAGACCTTCCGCCGCTCCAGGAGCTCCGGGGCGAAGGCGTATCGGAAGTGCAATCCGTCCGGGTCCTTCGGGTCGAAGACGACCCGGTTCGCCGCATAGGGGAGATCCTCGAGGATCCCGACGAGGACCCGGGCGCTGCCGAAGGCCCTTGCCGCGGCGAGCGCGGGGATGCGGAGGAACTCGCGCAGGGGCCTGAGCGCCCGAGGTGCAGTCCTGTCGAACCTGTCGTTCAGGTACTGCACAATGTTGCCGTAAGACGCGTCCATCCCCATAGACTGAAACAAGCCGAGGCGCATTCCGTTCCGGTGATAGAAGTCGCGCAGGGCGATCGCC
>JBBQRM010000004.1:0-22606 GCA_038214855.1 Rhodobacterales bacterium
GCTCGAGCGGTTCAAGACCGCCTCGCGCATCATTCCGGTCCCCGAGACCTTCAACCTGCCGACCGTCGCCTATCCCGACGACGAGATCGAGGCCGAGCCCGAGGCGGAGGAGACCGAGGAGGAACCGGTCGAGGCCGGAGCCGAAACCACGGAGGCCTCCGAGGCGTCCGAGGTCGAGACGGGCGAACGGCAGGGGTCCAAGCGCAAGCGCCGCCGCCGGCGCCGCGGCGGAAGGTCCGGCGCAGAGGCGGACTCCGCCGAGACGTCCGGCGCCGAGACCGAATCCGAGATGGAGGCTCGGGAGGCACCCGCCGAGGTCGCACAGGCGGAGGCTGTGGAGCCCCCTGCCCCGCGGGCCCGCTCGCGGCGGCGTTCGCGCAGCGGCGTCGAGGACGCCGGTGCGGCGCCCGCCGCAGCCGCGGAGCCCGCCGCGGTCATGGCATCGCCCTTCGGCGAGGAGATCGACCTCGGCGAGGATACGGCGCCCGAGATCGTCGAGGTCCCCGAGACCGACGCGCGCAATGCCCGACCCCGGCCAGCCCGTCCGCGCGTGCGCCGCCCGGCCACACCCGCGCCAGAAGCGCCGGCGGCGGCAGAGGCACCCGCCGATGCACCACCGGCGGCAGACGGCCCCGAGGTGGCAGTGGACACGCCCGCACCCGCCGAGGCGGCGCCGATGCCGGCGCGCGAGCCGGCTCTGGCCGAAGCGCTGCACGATGGGGCGGATCATGGCGACAGGACGGATCAGGAAGCCCCGGCTGCCGAACCCTCGCCTCCCGCAGAGGCCGAGGCGCAGGCGGCCGGGCCGAAGCGCCGCGGCTGGTGGTCGCGCGCGCTCGGCGGCGCCTGATCGCGATCCGCTCCGGTTCAGCCGTCGGACCAGCGCGCCAGCCGTTCGAGGCCGAGAGCAATCTCGGCCTCGGCGCCGGCATAGGAGAAGCGAAGGCTTTTCAGCCCGCGCTTCGGATCGAAGTCGAGCCCCGGCGTCACCGCCACCCCCGCCTCGCGCAGCAGCCGCGCCGCGAGCTCGCGACTGTCGGAGGTGAGATCCGAGACATCCGCGTAGACATAGAAGGCGCCGTCGGGCGGGGCGATGCGCGCGAAGCCCACCGCCGGCAGCCGTTCGAGCATCAGGGCGCGGTTGGCACGGTAGACGCCGAGGTTTCCCTCCAGCTCGTCGGTCGCATCGAGTGCGGCCAGCGCCGCGACCTGGCTCGCATGCGGCGGACAGATGAATAGGTTCTGCGCCAGCCGCTCGACCCGGCGCAGGTGCGCCTCGGGCACCACCATCCAGCCGATGCGCCAGCCGGTCATCGAGAAGTATTTCGAGAACGAGTTGATCACGTAGACCTCGTCGCTCAGCTCCAGCGCCGAGACCGCGCGCTCCCCGTACTGGATGCCGTGATAGATCTCGTCCGAGATCACCGCGATCCCCTGCGCGTCGGCCGCCGCGATCAGCGCGCCCAGCGCCGCGCGGTCGAGCATCGTCCCCGTCGGATTGGCGGGGCTCGCCACCAGCAGCCCCGCGAGCGGGTCTGCAGCCGCGAGGTCCGACGGCACCGGCTGGAAGCGCTGCGCGGCCTGCGTCTCGATCGCGACCGGCACGAGGCTGAGCGCGCGCAGGATATTGCGATAGCTCGGGTAGCCGGGATCGCCGATCGCCACCCGCTCGCCCGCCTCGAAGAGGCTCGTGAAGGCGAGGATGAACGCGGCCGACGAGCCCGTCGCCACCACCACCCGCGCCGGATCGAGGTCCACGCCGTACCAGGCGCCGTAGAGCCGCGCGATCCGCGCCCGCAGCTCCGGCAGGCCGAGTGCTACCGTATAGCCGAGCGGCCCCTCCGCCATCGCGCGGACCAGCGCCGCGCGCGCGGCGGCTGGCGCCGGGGTGCCCGGCTGGCCCACCTCCATGTGCACGACGCGCCGTCCCTCGGCCTCGGCGGCGCGGGCGGCCGCCATCACGTCCATCACGATGAACGGATCGACCTCGCCGCGTCTCGATGTCCGCACGCCTTGCCTCCGGGGGTTTGCGACCGCGCCCATCAGCCACGAAAGCCCGAGGCGCTGCAACCCGGGCTGGCGCCGCGGATGAGTTCCGCGTATCCTCGTGTCGCTGAACAGCGGAGGCGCACGGATGCGACATCTTCTCACGAGCCTTACCTTCGCCCTCGCCTGTTTCGCTGCGGTTCCGGCCTCGGCCGAGAGCACGATGAGCGAGGGCGAGCGCGAGGTGTTCCGCGCCGAGGTCCGTGATTACCTGCTCGAGAACCCCGAGATCCTGGTCGAGATGCTGGCGCTCCTCGAAGAGCGGCAGAAGACCACTGCCGCCGCGGACGAAGACACTCTCATCGCGGAGCACGCGGCCGCGATCTTCGACGACGGCTTTTCCTATGTCGGCGGCAATCCCGAAGGCAGCGTCACACTGGTCGAGTTCTCCGACTACCAATGCGGCTTCTGCCGCCGCGCCCATCCCGAGGTGAGCGAGCTGATCGCCTCCGACGGTGACATCCGCCTGATCGTCAAGGAAATGCCGATCCTGGGTCCGGGCTCGGAGCTCGCCGCCCGCGCCGCGATCGCGACGCTGATCGAGGACGGTCCCGAGGCCTACGCGCGGCTCAACGACGCGCTGATGTCGCTCGAGGGGCCGGTGACCGATGCGAGCCTCGACAGGGCGATGCGCGAGGCCGAGGTGGACCCGGACGCGATCCGCCCTCACCTTCAGGACGAGGAGGTCTCGCGCCGGATCGCCGAGACGCGCGAGCTCGCCGACGCGCTGCAGATCGCCGGCACCCCCACCTTCGTCTTTGGCGACCGGATGCTGCGCGGCTACGTGCCTCTCGAGGCGATGCGCGACCTGGTGGGCGAGCTGCGCGCGCCCGGCTGAGGCGGCGCCGTCGTTTCCGCACTTTCCAGCCCGCAGTGCCGCGGATATACAGACGGTCACCCGAAACGGGGCGAGCCGGACAGAAGTCCGGGACAACAGGGCGAAGCATGAACAAGAGACCGCAGGATGCCGACATCGACTTCATCCGGGCCCTTGCGGAACTCCTGCGCGACAAAGACCTCAGCGAGATCGAGGTGAGCCGCGACTACGGCGGCGACGACACGCTCCAGGTGCGCGTCGCCCGCCAGGCGGCACCGGCCGCGGCCCCCGCTCCCGCAGCACCGGCGCAGCTCGCGCCGCCGCCGGCCGCCGCTCCCGGCTCGGGCATCGCCGACCCGGCCGACGATCCGGGCGTCGTCGCCTCGCCGATGGTCGGCACCGCCTATCTCCAGGGCGAGCCGGGCAGCGAGCCGTTCGTGAAGATCGGCGAGATCGTGACCGAGGGTCAGACGATCCTGATCATCGAGGCGATGAAGACGATGAACCAGATCCCCGCCCCCCGCAACGGACGGGTCAGGCGCATCCTGGTCGAGGACGGATCGCCCGTCGAATTCGGCGCGCCGCTGATCATCCTGGAATGAGCGCGCGGGCTGCCGCCCGGCCGCGCGGGACATGAGAGGCCGATGTTCAACAAGGTGCTGATCGCGAACCGCGGCGAAATCGCGCTGCGCGTTCATCGGGCGTGCAAGGAGATGGGAATCGCAACCGTCGCGATCCACTCGACCGCCGACGCCGACGCGATGCACGTGCGCATGGCCGACGAGAGCGTCTGCGTCGGCCCCCCGCCTGCCGCGCAGAGCTATCTCTCGGTGCCCAACATCATCGCGGCCTGCGAGATTACCGGCGCCGAGGCGATCCACCCCGGCTACGGTTTTCTCAGCGAGAACGCGACCTTCGTCCAGATCGTCGAGGATCACGGCCTTACCTTCATCGGCCCGTCCGCCGAGCACATCCGGCTGATGGGCGACAAGATCACCGCCAAGGAGACGATGAAGGCGCTGGGCGTGCCCTGCGTGCAGGGCTCCGACGGCGCAGTCCCGACCTTTGAGGAGGCGCGCCGGGTGGCGGACGAGCTCGGCTACCCGGTGATCGTCAAGGCGACAGCCGGCGGCGGCGGCCGCGGCATGAAGCTCGCGCGCAAGTCCGCGGAGATGGAGACGGCGTTCCAGACCGCGCGCTCCGAGGCCAAGGCCGCCTTCGGCAACGACGAGGTCTATCTCGAGAAGTACCTCGCCACCCCGCGCCACATCGAGGTCCAGGTCTTCGGCGACGGAAAGGGCGGGGCAGTGCACTTGGGCGAGCGCGACTGTTCGCTCCAGCGGCGGCACCAGAAGGTGATGGAGGAGGCGCCCTCGCCGGTGATCCACGCCGCGACCCGCGCCGAGATCGGCGGCGTCTGCGCGGCGGCGGTGGCGCGGATCGGCTATTCCGGGGCGGGCACGATCGAGTTCCTGTTCGAGGACGGCGAGTTCTATTTCATCGAGATGAACACGCGGCTCCAGGTCGAGCATCCCGTCACCGAAGCGATCTACGACGTGGATCTGGTCCAGGAGCAGATCCGCGTCGCAGCGGGCAGGCCCATGTCCTTCACCCAGGACGATCTCGTGCCGAACGGCCACGCCATCGAATGCCGGATCAATGCCGAGCGCCTGCCGCAGTTCCAGCCGAGCCCGGGACGGGTGCAGACCTATTACGCGCCCGGCGGTCTGGGGGTGCGGATGGACAGCGCCATCTACGGCGGCTACACGATCCCGCCCTATTACGATAGTCTGATCGGCAAGCTGATCGTGCACGCGCGCAACCGCGATCTGGCGCTGGCGCGACTCGGCCGTGCGCTCAGCGAGCTGGTGGTGGACGGGGTGGACACGACCATGCCGCTCTTTCAGGCGCTGCTCGAGGACCCCGACATCCGCGCGGGGCGCTACGACATCCACTGGCTGGAGCGGTGGCTGGCGCGTGACGCCGGCTGAAGGCGCGATGCGCGACGAGGCGCCCGCGATTACCCCACAGCTCCTGCTGCAGGCCTATGTCTCGGGCGTCTTTCCGATGGCCGAGGCCGAGACATCGGACGAGATCTTCTGGGTCGATCCCCGGCGGCGCGGCATCCTGCCGCTCGACGGGCTGCACGTGTCGCGCAGGCTCGCCCGCAGCTTCCGGCACGGCGGCTTCGAGATCCGGCTCGACGCCGATTTCGCCGGGGTGATCGCCGGCTGCGCCGCGCGGCCCGAGACATGGATCAACGGCGAGATCGCGCGGCTCTACGGCGAGCTCAATCGAATGGGCTTCGCGCATTCGGTCGAGGTCTGGGCCAACGGGCGGCTCGAAGGCGGGCTCTACGGCGTGGCGCTCGGGGGGGCGTTCTTCGGCGAGAGCATGTTCAGCGCCGCCCGCGATGCTTCGAAACTCGCGCTGATCGCGCTGGTGGGGCGGCTCAACGCGGGCGGCTTCACGCTGCTCGACACGCAGTTCGTGACCGATCACCTGACCAGCCTGGGTGCCGTGGAAATCAGCCGCGCCGCCTATCACCGGCGGCTGGAGGCCGCGGTGAACCGGCCGGCGCGGTTCTGGGCCTTGCCGCGGGACGCCTCGCGTCAGCGGATGCTGCAGCTCAGCACCCAAACGTCGTAGCGCGGGTGATCGAGTGCGGACAGCGCCGGTGAGGAGGCAAACATCCAGCCCGAAAAGCGCGGCGTCTCCTCGCGGATGTCGCGGATGCGCAGGAACGCGTAGGCGTCGGCCTGGGGCTCGTCCGCAGGCACGCGGCAGGTGTCGGCCGTGATATCGAGATAGCCGTAGCGCACCGTGTCACCCACCTCGAGCACCATGTCCTGGGTGGTACCGTTCAGCGTGTCGAGCCCGCGCAGAGCCACCTCGCTCGCCTGGAGCGTTTCCTGCGAATTGGTGATCCCGACCGATTGCGCAGCCACCGCCCGCGCAGCCAGCCCCTCGCCCGCCATGACGAGCAGCGCCGCGAGCACGAGCGCCTGCAGCATCCCCGCGCCGGGCCCGCGCCGAAGCGCGTCGCCATGCTGCACGACACTGCGCCTCCGAAGGCGCCGGTTCAGCCCTTCCGCCCACCGGCAAAGCCGGGCAGCGCCCGACCCGCCCCCCCGTGGCGGGCGCTGCACTTCGATCTTCGCGGTGAAACTGGCTCGCCCGGGACCGGTCCGGCACAGCGTCATCCGCCGCGGCTCGCCGCCTGCGATATATCCTAACAGAACGTAAAAGGGCCGATTTTTATCTAATGATATCAAATATCCAGTATATGTTGCACCGTGCAACATCCCAGATCCCGCCTCCCCTCTCTCGCGCGCGCAGCCCCCGACAGCCTCCGCCGGCCGCTTCACTGCCCGGCCCCGAAGCGCATCAGCAGGTTCAACAGGCTCACGGACCCCTGGGTATTCACGATCTCGTCGCCGTCCGCGAGCATGAACTCCGAGGCGCCGGGGGTGATCTCGACGAACGCACCGCCGAGCAGCCCTTCCGATGCGACCTTCACATCGCTGTCGTCGGGGAGCCGCAAGTCCTCCCGCAGGCTGAGGGTGGTGCGGGCGAGATAGGTCTCGGGATCGAGATCGAGCCCGGTGACGCTGCCCACCCTGATCCCCGCGAGCCGGACGTCGGTGCCCACCGAAACCCCCTCGGCGCTGCGAAAGTCCGCCGAGAGCGTGTAGCCGTCGCCGCCGAGGCCGAAGCCGCTCGATTGCCCGGCATAGACGACAAAAGCCACGGCGGTGCCGATCACCACCGCCCCGATTGCCGTTTCCGCTGCGCCGCTCGCCATTCCCTCGCCGCCGCTATTCCGGCACCCAGGCCTCGTAGTCCCGCCGCACCGCGGGCTCGGGCGAGAGCAGGCTGCCCGGCGGCCGGTACGCGAGCGCGCTGCCAGTCAGGTTCGGCAGATGTGGCAGCTCCCAAGGCTTGTGCCGCAGCGGCACCTCGGTCGGCGGCTCCTGCCAGGTGTGGTGCAGCCAGCCATGCCACTCGGGGGGGATCCGGCTCGCCTCGGCCTCGCCGTCGAAGATCACCCAGCGCCGCTTGCCGTCGCCGGACTGGTAGTAGGAATTGCCCGCCGCGTCGCGCCCGACCGCACGCCCCCTCATCGCGGTGTGGAGCCGCGTCGCGATTGTCTGGCCGTTCCACCACGTAAAGAGCTGTGCGAGCAGTCCCATGCTGTCCCCGTCGCCGCCTCCCGCTCAGGAGGCGGAGGCCGAGCCTTCCTTGCGGTCAACGTAGATAAGCAGCGGCTCGCCCTTGCGCAGGATGCAATCCTCGTTGACCACCGCCTCCTCGACGCCCTGCATCGAGGGCAGCTCGAACATCGTGTCGAGCAACACCTCCTCGAGGATCGAACGAAGGCCGCGCGCGCCGGTCTTGCGATTGATCGCGCGCTTGGCGATCGCCTTCAGCGCGTCGTCGGTGAAGGAGAGCTGGACGTCCTCCATCTCGAAGAGCCGCTGGTACTGCTTGATCAGCGCGTTCTTCGGCTCGGTGAGTATGGTGATCAGCGCCGCCTCGTCGAGATCGGTGAGTGTCGCGAGTACCGGCAGGCGCCCGACGAACTCCGGGATCAACCCGAACTTCAGCAGGTCCTCGGGCTCGAGCTCCTGGAAGAGCTCGCCCACCCGCCGCTCGTCCTGGCCCTTGACGTCGGCGCCGAAACCCATGGCCGAACCGCGGCCGCGCTGGGCGATGATCTTGTCGAGGCCCGCGAAGGCACCGCCGCAGATGAACAGGATGTTGGTCGTGTCGACCTGAAGGAACTCCTGCTGCGGATGCTTGCGCCCGCCCTGGGGGGGGACGGAGGCAACGGTGCCCTCCATGATCTTCAGGAGCGCCTGCTGCACGCCCTCGCCCGATACGTCCCGTGTGATCGAGGGATTGTCGGATTTGCGGCTGATCTTGTCGACCTCGTCGATATAAACGATACCGCGCTGCGCCCGCTCGACGTTGTATTCGGCCGATTGCAGCAGCTTGAGGATGATGTTCTCGACGTCCTCGCCGACATAGCCAGCTTCCGTGAGCGTGGTGGCGTCGGCCATGGTGAAGGGCACATCGAGGATCCGCGCGAGCGTCTGCGCCAGCAGCGTCTTGCCGCAGCCGGTCGGGCCGATCAGCATGATGTTGGATTTCTGCAGCTCGACATCGGCGTTCTTGCCGGCATGATTGAGCCGCTTGTAGTGGTTGTGCACTGCGACGGACAACACGCGCTTGGCGACTTTCTGGCCGATCACATAATCGTCGAGGACCTTGCAGATCTCCTGCGGCGTCGGCACGCCATCCGAGGATTTCACCAGATTCGACTTCGTCTCCTCGCGGATGATGTCCATGCACAGCTCGACACACTCGTCGCAGATGAACACGGTTGGGCCGGCGATCAGCTTGCGCACCTCGTGCTGGCTCTTGCCGCAGAACGAGCAGTAGAGGGTGTTTTTGGGGTCGCCGCTACTCGTCTTGCTCATCTTCCGCCTCCGGCTCGCGCCATTCCGTCCTGCGTCATCGCGACGCCTCTTCCCCGTCTAGGCGCGACGTCCTCATAGGAACATCCTCGGCGACGCAATTACAAGCCAAAAGGCTCCAATGGTTACCGCCTCGCACGGGTGGTCACGCGGCTGGCATTTCACCCGGACGCTTATCGACAATCTCGTCGATGTGACCCCAGTCCTTGGCTTCCTGGGGCGTCATGTAGCGATCGCGCTCCAGCGCGTTCTCCACCGCCTCGAGCGACTGGCCCGAATGGGCGACGTAGATCTCGTTCAGCCGCCGCTTGAGTTTCAAAGTTTGCTCGGCGTGGATCATGATGTCCGTCGCCTGCCCCTGATAGCCGCCGGAGGGCTGGTGCACCATGATCGAGGAATTCGGCAGCGAGAAGCGCATGCCCTTCTCCCCGGCGATGAGCAGGAGCGACGCCGCCGAGGCCGCCTGGCCGACGCAGAGCGTCGATACCGGGGGGCGGATGTACTGCATCGTGTCGTAGATCGACAGGCCGGAGGTCACGACGCCGCCTGGGCTGTTGATATACATCGCGATCTCCTTCTTCGGGTTTTCCGCCTCAAGAAAGAGAAGCTGCGCCACGATCAGGGTCGACATGCCGTCGTGGATCGGGCCCGACACGAAGATGATCCGCTCCTTCAGGAGCCGAGAGAAGATGTCGTAGGCCCGCTCGCCCCGCGCGGTCTGCTCGACCACCATCGGCACGAGGTTCATGTAAGTCTCAACCGGGTTGATCATGGATTGTGCCTGAATTTGCTGCGGCGCTCCGGGGGCGGCGCGCGATGGCTATAATCCTAACCATCGCCCCAGGCGACTGCAAGGGCCGGTCCCCGGCCCTCATCGCCTCACGGTTGCATGAGCGCGCAATGTCCGCGGGATCAGTCTTCGGTCTTTGCCGGCTCGCCTGTCGCTTCGGCCTCGGGGGCGGTCTTCCCCTTCTTCTTGGCAGACTTTGCATGTTCCGGCGTGGCTTCCGGCGCATCCTCGCGATCGAGCGCGTCGATCTCTGCCTGAAGCGCGTCCTTGCTGACCGCCTTCTCTTCGATCTGCGCCAACTCGAGTATGAAATCGACCACCTTATCCTCGAAGAGCGGCGCGCGCAGCTGCTGCAGCGCCTGGTTGTTTTTCTGGATGAACTCGAAGAACTGCCGCTCCTGACCAGGATACTGCCGCGCCTGGGCCACGACCGCGCGCTGCATCTCCTGCTCCGACACGGTGATCTCGTGCTTGGTGCCGCGATCAGCGAGCAAGAGCCCGAGCCGGACCCGGCGCTCCGCAAGCAGCCGGTGCTCTGGCGTAGGGGTGATCTCCGGATGGTCATGACCATGATGATCGGGATGTGCCTCGTGCCAGAGTTGGTGCGCGATCTGGCCGGCCTCGACCTCGACCAGGCTTGGCGGCAGGTCGAAACTCACCCGGGCGTCGAGCGCGTCCATCAGCCGCCGTTTAAGCACGGCGCGCGCTGCTCCGGCATATTCCTCCGCCAGCCTGTCGCGGATCTGGGTCTTGAGTAGGTCGATGGATCCCACACCGTAGCGGGTGGCCAGCGCGTCGTCGATCTCCGCCGGCTTCGGCGCCTTCACCGCCTTGACGGTGCAGGCGAAGGCCGCCTGCTTGCCTGCCAGATGCGCGGCACCGTAGCTCTCAGGGAAGAGCACCTTCACTTCGACGGCATCACCCGCCTTCGCGCCGACGAGCTGTGGTTCGAATCCGGGGATGAAGCTGTTCGAGCCGAGCACCAGCGGATAGTCCTCGGCCGTGCCGCCTTCGAACGGCTCGCCATCGACGCTGCCCGAGAAATCGATCACCACCTGGTCACCGTCCTTGGCCTTGGTGCCGGCCTTGCGGTCCTCGTAGCTCTTGGCGGAGGCCGCGAGATTGGCGAGAGCCTCGTCGATCGCGGCACCGTCGGCCTCGACCGTGAGCCGCTCGAGCCGGATCTCGGAGAGCGGCACCTCGGGGACGTCGGGCAGCGCTTCGTAGGTGAGCTTGACCTCGACGTCGTCGCCCTCCTTCCACTGCTCGCTCGCCATCTTCACGTCGGGCTGCAGCGCCGGGCGTTCGCCGGTCTCGTCAAAATGCGTACGCATCGCCTGGTCGATGCTCTCCTGCATCGCTTCGCCAAGCACCGACTTGCCGAACATCTTCTTCATCAGCGCCGCCGGCGCCTTGCCCTTGCGGAAGCCTTTCATCTGGAAGTCCTTGCGGGCCTCCTCGAGCTTCTCGGTGACCTTGGCGTCCAGCTCCGCGGCGGGCAGCGTGATCGAATAGCTCCGCCTCAGGCCTTCGTTCATCGTCTCGGTGACCTGCATTACGGCGATCCTCATTCCTTGCATCTGGTGCGGGCGAAGGGATTTGAACCCCCACGCCTTGCGGCGCCAGGACCTAAACCTGGTGCGTCTGCCAATTCCGCCACGCCCGCGGTTCCGGCCCGGCTTTGGCCGATCGCGCGCTCTCTAACAGAGAGATCCCGACCGCGCGAGCGAAAAAGTGCGGGCCGGGCGCGGCGCATTCGGCGGGCGGACCGGACGGCTGGCTTCATGAACTGCGCATTTTTCATGCAGTTTGGCGCGCAAACGGGCAAGTTAACGAGTTTCCCTGCGGTGGTTTCGGCCGCCCCATCCAGTCCGCATTGAAACCACCTGCCCAAGCTGTTCTGTCGGGCCGAGCCCGGTCTGATACCGCAACCGAATTATGTCAGGGAACGCGCTGCCATGAAGAAGATCGAGGCCATCATCAAACCCTTCAAGCTCGACGAGGTGAAGGAGGCACTGCAGGAGGTGGGGATCCAGGGCCTGAGTGTAACCGAGGCCAAGGGCTTCGGCCGCCAGAAGGGTCACACCGAACTCTACCGCGGCGCCGAATATGTCGTCGATTTCCTGCCCAAGGTGAAGATCGAGGTGGTGCTCGCCGACGATCAGGTCGAAGCCGCCGTCGAGGCGATCATCGGCGCAGCCAAGACCGGCAAGATCGGCGACGGCAAGATTTTCGTCCTGCCGGTCGAGCAGGCGATCCGAATCCGCACCGGCGAAGAGGGCAGCGACGCGCTCTGACCTCCCGGACCCGGCAGGCTCCGGCGCGCCCTGCCCCATCGACACGCGCGCGACATCACATCTTTAAGGAAATCCGATGAGCGACAAAGAATCCGTTCTCGCAACCCTCAGGGACGACGAAGTGGCTTATGTGGACATCCGTTTCACCGACCCCCGCGGCAAACTCCAGCACGTGACGGTGATGGCCGACCAGGTCGACGCCGACTTCCTCGACGAAGGCTTCATGTTCGACGGCTCGTCCATCGCCGGCTGGAAGTCCATCGACCAGTCGGACATGAAGCTGATGCCCGACACGTCCACCGCCTATCTCGATCCGTTCTATGCCGAGAAGACGCTGTGCCTGCACTGCACCGTGCTCGAGCCCGACACCAACGAACCTTACGCCCGCGACCCGCGCGGCACCGCCGAGAAGGCCGAGGCTTACCTGAAGCAGACCGGGATCGGCGACACGTCGTATTTCGGGCCGGAGGCGGAGTTCTTCCTGTTCGACGACGTGCGTTTTGCGAACACGATGAACAAGGTGAGCTACCAGATCGACGCGACCGACGCGTCGTGGAACACCGATACCGACTACGAGATGGGCAACACCGGGCACCGGCCCGGGGTGAAGGGGGGCTATTTCCCGGTGAACCCGGTCGACAGTGCTCAGGACATCCGCTCGGAGATGCTGTCGACGATGAAGCGGATCGGGATGAAGGTCGACAAGCACCACCACGAGGTGGCCTCGGCGCAGCACGAGCTCGGCCTGATCTTCGGGACGCTGACCGAGCAGGCCGACAACATCCAGAAATACAAGTACGTCATCCATAACGTCGCCGCGGCCTACGGCAAGTCCGCGACGTTCATGCCCAAGCCCTATGCCGGGGACAACGGATCGGGGATGCATGTGAACATGTCGATCTGGAAGGGCGGCAAGCCGCTCTTTGCCGGCGACAAATACGCGGACCTGAGCCAGGAGGCGCTGTGGTACATCGGCGGCATCCTGAAGCACGCGAAGTCGCTCAACGCCTTCACCAACCCCGCGACCAACAGCTACAAGCGGCTGATCCCGGGGTTCGAGGCGCCGGTGCTCAGGGCCTATTCGGCGCGGAATCGGTCTGGCTGCGTGCGGATTCCCTGGACCGAGAGCCCGAAGGCGAAGCGTGTGGAGGCGCGGTTCCCCGATCCTTCGGCCAATCCCTATCTGGCCTTCGCGGCTTTGCTGATGGCGGGGATCGACGGCATCCGCAACAAGATCGACCCGGGCGAGGCGTCGGACAAGGACCTCTACGACCTGCCGCCCGAAGAGCTGGCGACGATCCCCACGGTCTGCGGGAGCCTGCGCGAGGCGTTGGAATGTCTCGCGCAGGACCATGCGTTCCTGACCCAGGGGGACGTGTTCACCGAGGATCAAATCGAGGGCTATATCGCGCTGAAATGGGGCGAGGTCTATGCCTTCGAGCACACACCGCACCCGGTGGAGTATCAGCTCTACTACTCCTGCTGAGCCCGGCGGACGGAGCGAGGGAAATTCGCTTTCACGGCCTTTCACTGTGAAAGCGGAATTTTCCCGTTGAAAACATTGGAGAAAGATCGGCGTTTTTACCTCTCGTTAGGAATCTCGGACGCCGCGAGCAGGTCCGCCGCCCAGGCAGGGACCGTCTCGGACGCGGGGCCGTAGCGGCGCTCGTCGAAGACGCGGGCGTTGTCGGAGGGCGCGAGGGTGATCTCGCAGGTGGCGATGCCGCGGGCGCGCGCGGCATCGACCAGGCCCGCCGCCGGATAGACCGCCCCGGAGGTGCCGATGGCGGCGAACAGATCGCTCGCGTCGAGGGCCGCGTCGATCGCGTCGAGCCCCAGCGGCATCTCGCCGAACCACACGACCGCGGGGCGCAGGCCGCCGCGGCGCCCGCAGACGGCGCAGGCGTCGCCGACGCCGAGGTCGCCGCGGCAGTCGGTCTCGTCGCCGCAATGGGCGCAGCGGGATCGGAGCAACTCGCCGTGCATGTGGTGGACGCCGGTGGAGCCCGCGCGCTCGTGCAGGTCGTCGATGTTCTGGGTGCAGAGAAACATCGACCCGCCGCGCGCCGCGAGCCCCTTCTCCAGCGCGGCAAGCGCCCGATGCGCAGCGTTGGGCGCGGCGGCGAGGAGGCCCTCGCGGCGCGCGTTGTAGAAGGCATGGACGAGATTCGGGTCGCGGGCGAAGGCCTCCGGCGTGGCGAGCTTCATCGGATCGAACCGCGCCCAGATCCCGTCCGGGTCGCGAAACGTGCCGAGCCCGCTTTCCGCCGAGACGCCGGCGCCGGTCAGCACGAACAGCCTCATGATGTGATCGCGCCGGGGCGCACGGCCTCGAGCCCCTCGCGCTCGGTCGGGCCGAGGTCCTCGGCGCGCAGCATGTAGCTGTGGATCGAGAACACCACGGCCCGCGTCTCCGGCAGCCGCGTGAGCACCTGCCGCTCGACCCGAAGGAAGCGCGGCTGACCGGGCTCGGGCGCGTGGCGGGCGAATTCGGGGCGCGGGTTGTGGAGCTTCGCCTCGCCGTAGACGATCAGGTTCGCGCGCATCAGCGGCGCCTCCGGGCGCAGCACGTCGAAGAGCCGCTGCACCCGCCGCGCGACCGTCGCGTCATAGGCCGCGACCGGCAGATGGATGCGCGCGAGCCCGCGGCCGAGCTTCTGCGCGAGCGTCCAGTTCGAGGGAAAGCACAGCACCCCGCCGGTCAGCACGTGCTCGGGCGCGCCCTCGGGCCGCTCGAGGATCAGGAGATCCTCCTGCACAAGCCGGCCCGCAACCGCGAGAGGCGGCGCGTCGAGCGCCACCTCCACGCCGTCGGGGCGGGCGACGACGGACGCGCCGATCCGGTAGAAGGGAGCCGCGCGCAGATGTTCGAGCACCAGCGCCAGCAGCTCGGCGGCCGCCGCCTCGGCGCCGGGTAGAAGTGCCATCACCGCTTCCGGCCGCTCGGCGATCAGCCGGTCGCGCAGCGCCATCTGCGCGGCGAAGACCTCGTCGCGCAGCAGCCAGTCCCGGGGCGCGATCGGTACGGTGCCGGGCAGGCGCCAGGTGTGCGGCGCCATCCATGGCGCCAGCGGCAGACGGTCGTGCAACACCTGCGCCGTCACGTGGCGCATCCCCCTGTTCCGATGGGTTTCGACAAGATATAGAAGCTCACGCGCAGTCCCTCGCTAATCTTGGCAAACGAGCGAGACAAAGAAAAGAGCCCTCGCCCATGGTTCACGCACCCGATCTCTTCGGCGACGACCCGGCGAGCCGCGCCTACGACGCGGCCTCCATCGAGGTGCTCGAGGGGCTTGAGCCGGTGCGCAAGCGGCCGGGCATGTATATCGGCGGCACCGACGAGCGGGCGCTGCACCATCTGGTCGCCGAGGCGCTCGACAATGCGATGGACGAGGCGGTGGCCGGCCACGCGACGCGCATCGAGGTCGAACTGCACGCGGATTTCGCCGTGAGCGTCCGCGACAACGGCCGCGGCATCCCGGTCGATCCGCATCCACGGTTTCCGGAGAAGTCCGCGCTCGAGGTGATCCTGTGCACGCTGCACGCCGGTGGCAAGTTCTCGGGCAAGTCCTACGAGACCTCCGGCGGGCTGCACGGCGTCGGCATCTCGGTCGTGAACGCGTTGTCGGACCATGTGCGCGTCGAAGTGGCGCGCGACCGGCAGCTCTACCGACAGGAGTTCTCGCGCGGGCGCCCGACCGGGCCGCTGGCGGCGCTGGGTCCGGTCGCCAATCGGCGCGGCACCACGGTGAGCTTCCATCCCGACTCCGAGATCTTCGGGGCGGGCGCGCGGTTCCGGCCGGCGCGGCTGCTCAGGATGGTGCGCTCGAAGGCCTATCTGTTCTCCGGCGTCGAGATCAGGTGGCGCTGCGCGCGCGAGGCGCTGGCGCCGGGCGACGAGACGCCGCTGTCAGCGACCTTCCACTTTCCCGGCGGGCTCGCCGATTACCTGGGCGAGCGGCTGGAGGGGGCGCAGACCTATGCCGAGCGGCCGTTCGCGGCCCGGGTGGAGTTCGCGGAGCGCTTCGGAGCGGGCATTGTCGGCTCGGTGGAATGGGCGGTGAACTGGACGCCGCAGCGCGATCCGTTCGTCTCGTCCTATTGCAACACCATCCCCACGCCCGAGGGCGGGACCCACGAGGCGGGGTTCTGGACGGCGCTGACCAAGGGCATCCGCGCCTGGGGCGAGCTCGCCTCCAACCGCAAGGCGGCGCAGGTGACGCGCGAGGACGTGATGGCGGGCGCGGGCGCGATGATCTCGGTCTTCATCCGCGAGCCGGAGTTCGTCGGCCAGACGAAGGACCGGCTGGCGACGCAGGAGGCCGCGCGGCTGGTCGAGGGGGCGGTGCGCGACCGGTTCGACACCTGGCTGGCCGGGGACACGCGCACGGCCGGCGCGATCCTCGACTATCTGGTGCTCAGGGCCGAGGAGCGGCAGCGCCGGCGGGCGGAGAAGGAGACGAGCCGCAAGACGGCCGTGAAGAAGCTGCGCCTGCCCGGCAAGCTCGCGGATTGCTCGAAGGCGAGCCGCGAAGGCTCGGAGCTGTTCCTGGTCGAGGGCGACAGCGCCGGGGGCAGCGCGAAACAGGCGCGCGACCGGAAGTTCCAGGCGGTGCTGCCGCTGAGGGGCAAGATCCTCAACGTGCTGGGCGCCGCCTCGTCGAAGATGATGGCGAACCAGGAGCTCGCGGACCTGTGCCAGGCGATGGGGGTGCAGGCGGGGTCGCGCTTCAGCCTCGAGGACCTGCGCTACGAGAAGATCGTGATCATGACCGACGCCGACGTGGACGGGGCGCATATCGCGGCGCTGTTGATGACGTTCTTCTTCACGCAGATGCGGCCCCTGATCGACGGAGGCCATCTCTATCTCGCGGCGCCGCCGCTCTTCAGGCTGACGCAGGGAGCGAAGTCGGTCTATGTCGCCGACGAGGCGGCGCGGGAGGCGGCGGTGGCGCGGGGCCTGGGCGGGCGCGGGCGCATCGAGGTCTCGCGCTTCAAGGGGCTGGGCGAGATGATGCCGGCGCAGCTGAAGGACACGACGATGAACCCCGCGACGCGGACGCTGATCCGGGTGACGGTGACCGAGGACGAGGGCGAGACCGCGGACCTCGTCGAGCGGCTGATGGGCAAGCGGCCGGAGCTGCGCTTTGCCTACATCCAGGAGAACGCCCGCTTCGCCGAAGGTCTCGACGTCTGATCCCGCGGGCGTAGGCAGATCCGCGGCGCCGTGGCCGCGGCGCGCCGTCACACCTTGACACGGCCGTCGGCTCGGGCCGTAAGTTCGGTCGAGCGGGCTCGCAATGCCCGCAGCTAGGGAGACACGAGACAATGACCGCAACCAGCAGCCGGCCAGGCGGACCCCTCGCCGCCGCCGCCGTCGGCCCCTCGGGCAACGACCGCATCTTCGGCACCGCCGGCAACGACACGATCTTCGGCGGCCTCGGAGGCGACTTCATCTACGGCCGTGACGGCGACGACTTCCTGATCGGCGAGGAGGGCCGCGACCGCCTGTTCGGCGAGGCCGGCAACGATCGGCTGCTCGGCGGCAGAGGCAGCGATGTGCTCAGCGGCGGCTCCGGCGCCGACCGCCTGGAAGGCCAAGGCGAGGCCGATTCCTACGTCGTCGACAATGTCGGCGATTTGGTTCTCGAAGGCGTGAACGCAGGGCGGGACCGGGTATTCAGCTTCATCTCCTATACGCTGCCCGACAATGTCGAGGATCTTATCCTCTCCGGCGGCGGCCAGATCAACGGGACCGGTAACGACCTGAATAATGTGATCTCGGTGAACCGGGCCGGTGCGAGCATCTCCAACGTCCTCGCCGGCGGGCCCGGCAACGACCGGCTCTACAGCGGCAGCGGCGACGACACTCTGAGCGGCGGCCAGGGCAACGACCTGCTCGTCGGCGGCGGCGGCGCAGACGACATGACCGGCGGACTCGGCAACGACACCTACGTGACCAACAACGACCGCGACCGCACGATCGAGGACGTGGGCGAAGGCACGGACCGGGTCTTCAGCAGCCTCGGCGAAACGCTGGAGGCCAATGTCGAGAACCTCATTCTCACCGGCGTCCTGAGCGTTGCGGGCTTCGGCAACGAGCTGCGCAACGTCATGATCGGCAACCCCGGGCGCAACTTTCTCGACGGCGGCGACGGCAACGACGTACTGCTCGGCGGCGCCGGCCGCGACACGATCGTGGGAAGCCTCGGCAAGGACGATCTGCGCGGAGAGGCCGGTGCCGACACGTTCGCCTTCCGCACGATCGCGGAGAGCCCAGGCACCAGCGGCCGCGACGTCATCCGCGACTTCACGCAGGGCCAGGACCGCATCAATCTTGCTCCCATCGACGCAAACACCCTGGTTGCGGGCGATCAGGCCTTCACCTTCGTGGGGAGCGCGGCCTTCACCGGCACTGCCGGCGAGCTGCGATATGAGGCCAATGTGGTGCGCGCGGACGTGAACGGCGACGGCACCGCGGACTTGCTGATCGCGATGGGCAACGGCACCGATCTGGCGGCGGGGGACTTCCTGCTCTGACGCGCTGCGGCGCACAGGCGCACCGGTCGCCTTCGCCGACGGGGCGGTGCTCGAGAGGGTCTACTTCATCCTCCAAGCCCGTCCCGTATCGGCCGAGCCAACGACCTCAATCGCGGCGGCGGCGGAAGAGGGCGTAGGCCTCGCCGACGATGCCGCGGCGGAAGACGAGCACGCAGATCATGAAGATCGCGCCGGTCACGATCGTGACCGGGAACTGCGAGGTCGCGAGCGTGTTCTGGAGCGCGATCACCAGCCCCGCGCCGATGACGGGGCCCGCCATCGTGCCGATGCCGCCGAGCAGCGTCATCAGGATCACCTCGCCCGACATCTGCCAGCCGACGTCGGTCAGGGTCGCGAACTGGAAGACCAGCGCCTTGAGCCCGCCGGCGAGCCCGGCGAGCCCGGCGGACATCACGAAGGCCGCGAGTTTGTAGAGCTGGACGCTGTAGCCGAGCGAGATCGCGCGGGGCTCGTTCTCGCGGATGCTCCGCAGGATCATGCCGAAGGGCGAGTGCACGATGCGCCAGATCGCGAGAAGCCCGAGCAGGAACACGATCAGCACGAAGAAGTACATCGCGAGCGGGGCCTGGAGGTCGATCAGCCCGAAGACCCGGCCGCGCGGCACGCCCTGGATGCCGTCCTCGCCGTGGGTGAAGGGCGCCTGGACGGCGAAGAAGAAGAACATCTGGGCGAGCGCGAGGGTGATCATCGCGAAGTAGATGCCCTGCCTGCGGATCGCGAAGAAGCCCATGACGGCGCCCATCGCCGCCGCCCCCGCCATGCCGAGCAGGAGGCCGAGCTCGGGCGTCCAGCCCCATTCCTTGACGGCATGGGCGGTGAAATAGGCAGCACCGCCGAAGAAGGCGGCATGGCCGAAGGACAAGAGCCCGGTGTAGCCGAGCAGCAGGTTGAAGGCGCAGGCGAAGAGCCCGAAGCAGAGCATGCTCATGAGGAACACGGGGTAGAAGTAGAAGGGCGCGGCGATCAGGGCGAGGATCGCGAGCCCGAGCAGCACCAGCTCGGCGCGCGAAGTGCCGCCCTCGGACGCCGTGGAGGTCTGGAGCGTGGTGTCGGCCATGTCAGGCATCCTTGCCGAAGAGCCCGGCCGGTCGGACGAGCAGGACGATAGCCATGATCACGAAGATCACGATGTTGGAGGCCTCGGGGTAGAAGACCTTGGTCAGGCCCTCGGCGAGGCCGAGCGTGTAGCCGGTGACGATCGCGCCGAGGATCGAGCCCATGCCGCCGACGACGACCACCGCGAAGACGACGATGATCAGGTTCGAGCCCATCAGCGGGCTCACCTGGTAGATCGGCGCCGCCATCATCCCGGCCAGCGCCGCGAGCGCGCAGCCGAGCCCGTAGGTGAAGGTGAGCAGGAACGGCACGTTGACCCCGAAGGCCTGCACCAGCGTCGCGTTCTCGGTGGAGGCGCGCAGATAGGCGCCGAGCCTGGTGCGCTCGATCAGCAGCCACGTCGCGAGGCAGATGATGGCAGAGCCCAGGACCACCCAGGCGCGATAGTTCGGCAGGAACATGAAGCCGAGGTTGGTGCCGCCCGCCAGCGCCGCGGGCGTCGGATAGGCCTGGCCCGAGACGCCGTAGTAGTAGCGGAAGGTCCCTTCGATCACCAGGGCGAGGCCGAAGGTGAACAGCAGCCCGTAGAGGTGGTCGAGGTCGTAGAGCCGCCTGAGCGCCAGCCGCTCGACCACGACGCCGAAGAGCCCCACGATCAGCGGCGCCAGGATCAGCGCCGGCCAGTAGCCGATGCCCAGATGCGCGAGCAGCAGGTAGCCGACGAAGGCACCGAGCATGTAGAGCGCCCCGTGGGCGAAGTTGATGATGCGCAGGAGCCCGAAGATGATCGCGAGGCCGAGGCTGAGCATCGCGTAGAACGAGCCGTTGATCAGGCCGACGAGGAGCTGGCCGAGGAGGGCCTGGACAGGAATGCCGAAGATCATCGTCATGTCACGGCCGCCCCGGGATCGCGCGGATGTCCAACTTGAAACCTATAGCAAGTGATTGGAAAGAAAGGGAGACCATTTTCGGTTTTTTCAAACCCCAACGCTATAGGCCACAATGAGGAGACACTGTTCTTCCCTTCCCCGATCTGTCCCGTGACAGATCGGGGCGCGCCCGCCCGCCCCCTGGCGGGCGCGATTGCTCGCACCCGCCCGGTCGGGCGCGCCCCGATCGCAACGTTCGGGAAATCCCGACGCCCCTTGCCCTGCGCCTTACGGCTCCGGGCAACGGTCCGGGCCAAGTGTCCACCGGACACTTGGCTGATCCGGCCCGGGAAAGGACCCGGCAAAGGACGGAAAGGCTTTGGGCCGTGTCGCATCTCAGACCCCCAGGACTTCGTTGAGCATGGTCATGCGGTCGTCGAGCTCGGCGACGGGGAAGCCGGCGGTGATGTTGCCGTGCTCCATCACGTAGAAGCGGTCGGCGATCTTGCGGGCGAAGCGGAAGTTCTGCTCGACCAGCAGGATCGTCATGCCGCGGGACTTCAGGTCGGTCAGCACTTCGCCGATCCGGTCGATGATCACAGGCGCGAGGCCCTCGGTCGGCTCGTCGAGGAGCAGGAGCTTGGCCCCGGTGCGCAGCATCCGGGCCATGGCGAGCATCTGCTGCTCGCCGCCCGAGAGCCTGGTGCCGGGGCTCGCGCGGCGCTCCTTTAGGTTGGGGAAGAGCTGGAAGATCTCCTCGACGCTCATTCCGCCTTCGGCGACGACGGGCGGCAGCATCAGGTTCTCCTGCACCGTGAGCGTGGCGAAGATGCCGCGCTCCTCGGGGACGAAGCCGATGCCGGCATGCGCGGTGCGGTGCAGCGCCAGCGCCATCAGGTCCTGGCCGTCGAAGCGAATCGTGCCTGTGCGCTTGCGCACGATGCCCATGATCGCGCGCAAGGTGGTGGACTTGCCGACGCCGTTGCGGCCGAGCAGCGTCACGGTCTCGCCGCGCCGCACCTCAAGATCGACGCCGTGCAGCACGTGGCTCTCGCCGTACCAGGCGTTGAGATCCGCCACCTCGAGCAGCGCGCCGGTGTCACTCATCGGAGGTTCCCATATAAGCCTCGCGCACCTGGGGGTCGCGGCTGACGGTGGCGTAGTCGCCCTGGGCGATGATCTCGCCGCGCTGGAGCACGACGATCTCGTCGCAGAGGTCGGCCACCACGCTGAGGTTGTGCTCGACCATCAGCACGGCGCGGTCCTTCGCGACCTTGGCGATCAGGCGCGAGACGTTGCCCACGTCCTCGCGGCCCATGCCGGCCATAGGCTCGTCGAGGAGCAGCACCTTGGGGTCGAGCGCGAGCGTCGTTGCGATCTCGAGCACCCGCTTGCGGCCGTAGGAGAGGTCGGCGGCCATCGTGTCGGTCTGGTCCTCGAGGCCCACGTCGGCGAGGAGCGCCTCGGCGCGCTGGTTCAGCCGGTCGAGCGCGCCCATGCCGAGCCAGAACTGGTGCCCCAGGCCCCCAGGGCGCTGGAGGGCGATGCGGACGTTGTCGCGCACGCTCAGATGCGGGAAGACCGCCGAGATCTGGAAGGAGCGCACCATCCCCATCCGCGCCACGCGCGCGGGCGACAGGCCGGTGATGTCGCGCCCGAGGAGCGTGATCCTGCCGCTGGTGGGCGCGATGAACTTGGTCAGCAGGTTGAACACGGTGGTCTTGCCGGCGCCGTTCGGGCCGATCAGCGCCGAGATGCGACCCTCCCAGACATCGAGATCGACGCCCGCGACGGCGACGAAGCCCGCGAATTCCTTGCGCAGCCCCCGCGCCGAGAGCACGGGGGCCGCGTCGGTGGTGCGGCCCTGGGGGGCCGCACTGTCGGTCATCGTCACGAGTGTCAGCCCTCGACGAGCGGGCAGCCGCTGTCTGCCGGGTCGATGAAGGCCTGGTCGCCGGGGATGGTCGAGAGCACGTTGTAGTAATCCCAGGGGCCGGTGCTCTCCTCCGGGGTCTTCACTTCCATCAGGTACATGTCGTGGATCATCCGGCCATTCGGCCCGACGGTGCCGTTCGCGGCGAAGAGGTCGTTCACCGGCATCTCGTGCAGCTGCTCGGCCACCGGCTCGGTGGCGTCGGTCCCCGCGGCCTCGACGGCCTTGAGATACTGCATGACCGCGGAATAGGTGCCGGCGTGGACCATGTTCGGCATCCGGTCGGTCCGCTCCATGAAGCGCTGGGCGAATTCGCGCGAGGTGTCGTCGCGGTCCCAGTAGTAGCCCTCGGTCAGGGTCAGGCCCTGCGCGGCCTCGAGGCCGAGCCCGTGCACCTCCGAGAGCGTGAAGAGGAGTGCTGCAAGCCGCTGGCCGCTCTGGACGATGCCGAACTCGGACGCCTGCTTGATCGCGTTCGCGGTGTCGAGCCCGGCGTTGGCGAGACCGATCACCTTGGCGCCGGAGGCCTGGGCCTGGAGCAGGAAGGAGGAGAAGTCGTTGGTCGCGAGCGGATGGCGCACTGCGCCCAGCACCTCGCCGCCGGCGCCCTCGACGAACTCGGTCGTCTGCTCCTCGAGCGAATAGCCGAAGGCGTAGTCCGCGGTCAGGAAGAACCAGGTGTCGCCGCCCTGTTCCACCAGCGCACCGCCGGTGCCGACGGCGAGCGAGTGGGTGTCGTAGACCCAGTGGAAGCCGT
>JBBQRM010000005.1:0-20923 GCA_038214855.1 Rhodobacterales bacterium
GGGCGACATGCTCCAGATCGCGCGCGGTCTGGAGGGCGTGTCGCTCGGGGATGTGGCCGACGTCGCGGATTTCGCCGTCGATCTCGGCGATGCCGGGACGTTGATCGACTTCGGCCAGGGAGACAGCGTGCTGCTGAACGGCGTGTCCTACGACGACATCGCCGCCGATCCGTCCAAGTTCATCACGCTCGTCTGAACCTGACGGGACCGGCGGTCCGCCGCCGGTCCCAGAGCCCCTTTCGACGGTGGAGCCTCCATGAACATCCGCGCCGATCTCAGCCTCGTACCCGCGCCCGCCGTGCTGCCCGCGACGATGCCGCGCCTCGTCGGCGCGCGCATCGTGCCGCTGGCCGACGGCGTCGCGGCGCTGATCTTCGACGAGACCGCGCCCGCACCCGGCCGGCAGCGGCTCGACGCGCTGATCGACGGCAGGCCGCTGCGCCGCGCCGCTGTCGCAACCGAGCTCGATCTGCGATGCGGCGGCCGCCGGCGGGTGCTGATGATCGGCACCGGGGCCGACGACCTCGCTCGCCGGTACGTGACCCTGACGCTCGCGGGCCGGCCCGCGGCGCTCGCCGATCCCGGCTGGCTGCAGCCGCCGGTGGTTGAGCCGACGGCGCTGATCGACGGGCTCGCCGATGCCGGCCGCCGCCGGCTGCTGAAGCTGTTGCTGACGACCGGCGCTTCGCTGTTCGGTCCAGGGGGCTGCGACGGGTTCGCGCGCGCCGTCCATCAGCTCCTCGATCTGACCGGCGTGCGCGCCGCCGAGCCCGCCTCCTGGTGCCGGCTCGGCTCTCGGGCCCGCGTCCTGAGCTACCTCCTGCCCGCGGGCACCGCCGACCCCGGCGTCACGGAACTGATCGCGCTCGGCGCCGATCGCTTCGCCCGGATTGCCGGGGTCGAGATCCGACTCGAGCGCCTGGCACGCGGCGTGGCGTTGCACGTCCACCTGCCGGTCGCGGTGCCGGCGGGCGCCGAGCTCGTCGGCCTCGGCGAGGTGCCGGTGCTGCTGCGGGCGCCGGGGGCGGAGGCTGTGCCGCGGCCGCTCGTGCCCTGGCTGTCGCGGCGCGAGGCCAGTGTCGGGCGTTGGCTGCGCGAGCGCAATGCCGCGGAGGCGGAAGGCGATCCCGCGGCCGCGGTACTGGCGGCCGAGCTCCGCCATGCGGCGACGCCGCCCGAGCTCCGGCTGTGCCACCTCTCGGCGACGCCCAAGGGCGTGCTGCATGCGCTGGAGATCGAGGACCCGAACGGGCTCGTGCGGGCACTGCGCCTCGAGCGCGGCGGCGCGGCGCTCGACCTGCCGCTGCCCGAGGCGGCGGTGCGGACCCGGCGGACGGTGCTGCTCGCGGGCTTTGCGCCGCTGGCGCGGGCGCGCGGCCTCGACGACACGGCGCGGCTGCGGCTCGTCTACCGGTCGGGCCGGGTGCAGACGGTACAGGCCGGGCCGCTCGCGCAATATTCGGGCGAGGTGCCGGCGCGGTTTACCGCCGCGCCCGCGGCCGTCGCCGCCGCCCGGCTGAGCGCCGAGCGTGCGCCCACCGGCTGCAGGGTCACGACGATCGGCAGCGAATCTGCCGCGCCCCGGCTGGCGCTGGTGATCGACGCGGCCGGTGGTCCCGACCTCCTGCGGGCCCGGGCGGCAATGCTCCATCGCGAGCGCGGGGCGGGGCGGGTGGAGCTCGTCCACCACCTCGCCGACGGACCAGCCGCCGAGACGGTTCTGCGCACGCTGTGCGAAATAGAGGTGACCTTCGGTCTCGCGACCACTGTAGTTACGCTCGCCGAAGGTGCCTGGCCCTCGGAGCGCCTGCGTGCAGCGCTCGGGGCGGTGCGCGCTGAAGCGGCCCTGGTACTCGGGGCGGAAGTGCTGCCGGCGCAGCCGGGGTGGCTGCAGATCTGGCTGCGCGCGCTCGTGGGGCCGCGGGCACCGCATGTGATGGGGGCGACGCTGCTCGGCCCTCTCGGCGGCGTGATCGCGGCAGGTGGCGGATTCGAGGGCCTGCCGGAGGGCGATCTGCCGCGCGGGCGCAGCCGGGCGGGGTCGCGGTTCGCCGCTGAGTGTTTTGGGCTGACGCGCCGGGGTATCGATCGAATTGGCGGTTTAACCGCCTATTATCCCGATCCGGACATTCTCCTCGCCGAGACGGTCCGACGTCTCCGGGGCGAGGGTCATGTCGTGCGCACGCTGCTTCAGGCCCGCTTCGTCCGATATGCCGAGCCGCGTCCGATCGACCGGCTGGAAGCGGCCGTCGACGCCGCGGCGCTGGAGGCGCTGGCGCGATGAGCGAGCTCTCGATCCTCCAGATCGCCCACGATCATCCCGACTGGATGCCGGGCGGCACCGAGATCGTCGCCCACGATCTCGCCCGCGCGCTCGACGCACGCGAGGGCGTCGCGTCGCGGCTGCTCGTCGCGTCGACCGCACTGCACAGGCCCGGCGCCCTGCCCGGCGGTCTGCAGGCGGTTGGGGAGGACCTCGTGCTGCACACCGGCGGCTACGACCGCTTCTCGATGCTGCGGCAGGACGGCGACGCCTGGCTCGCCTCGCTCGAACGGGTGCTTGCGAGGGTGCGGCCGGACGTGGTGCACCTGCATGGGCTCGACCGGCTCGGCGCCGAGATGCTGCCGGCGCTCCGGCGGCTGGCGCCGCGGGCGCGGATTGTCCTGACGCTGCACGATTATCAGCTCATCTGCGCCAACGACGGGCTGATGCTCACGACGACGGAGGGCGCACGCTGCGAGGGCGCGCAGGCAGACCGCTGCCGGCGCTGCTTTCCGGAGATCACCGCCGCGCGCCACGCGCTGCGGCGGGCGCATCTGCATGCGCTGATCGACGCAGTGGATGCGCTCGTCGCGCCGAGCCTCTTCCTGCGCGACCGGTTCGTGGACTGGGGGATCGCGGCCGCCCGTCTCCACCACCTGCCGAACGCCGTCGCCTGCGCCCCTGCCGCCGCGCTCGAGGCCCCCCGCGCGCGGCGCGACCGCTTCGCCTTCTTCGGCAACATCGCCTCGCACAAGGGGCCGCTCGTGCTGCTCGACGCGGCAGCGCGGCTCCGGCGCGAGGGGGCGGAGCTCAACCTGACGCTGCACGGGGGGCTCGGCTTTGCCGAGGCGGAGTTTCGCACGACCTTCGGCGCAGCCCTCGCGAACGCCGAACCGCTCGCCCGGCACCTGGGGCCCTACGCGCGCAGCGAGGCGCTGCAGCTGATGCAGGGGACGGACTGGATCGTGGTGCCGTCGCTGTGGTGGGAGAACGCGCCGCTGGTGATCGCCGAGGCGCGCGCCGCCGGGCGGCCGGTCATCTGCTCGGGCATTGGCGGGATGGCCGAGCACGTAAGACACGGCATCGACGGGCTCCACGTGCCGCCGGGCGATGCGGCAGCCCTCGCCGAGACCCTGCGTGCCGCGGCCGCGGACCCCGCCCTCTGGACCCGGCTCGCCGGCGCGGCCGTCCCGGCGCCCGATCACGCGGCCTTCGTCGACGACCACCTCGCGCTCTATGCGCGTCTGCGCGAACGGGTACCGGCATGAGCCCGGCGGACGGGAGCGACAAGGCGCTCTGGGACGCGACCCGCGTGGTGCCCCAGACGCAGGCGATCGTGCTCGCCGGCGGCCGGGTGCTGCTGATCTTCCAGGGCGCGGTCCGGCCGCTGCCGCGGAGCGGGCTCCTGATTCGGGGCGCCGAGGAGGCACCCTGGACCGCGGAATGCTGGAGCGTCGCCGGTGCCGAGGGCGAGACCTGGTGCGGCCTTGCGCTCCTGCCATCGCTCCCGCTGGCGGAGCTCTGCGTCTGGGACGCGGCCGACGGCTGCGAGTGGCGGCTCGCACCGCCCGCCCGGATCGACGTGGCGCCGCAGCCCCTCGTCGATCTGGTGCGCGGCGCCGGCGTCGACAGCCGCGCGGTCTTCGGGTTCCTCGCGCGCCATCTGCTGGCAGGGAGCTCGGGTCGAGCGGCGGAGGCGCAGGCGCATCGAAGCTTCGCCCGGGGCTTCCTGACGCTGGCCGCCGAGCGCGACGGCTTCATCGAGATCCTCGCCACACCAGACGGCGGCGGACTCTTCGCGCAGGGCTGGTCGCTGTCGCTCGGCGCAGGCGCGACGACCGTGGCGAGCGTCACTGACGATCTGGCGATGCGCGAGGTCGAGGTGGCACTGTTCGAGCGGCCCGACATCCTGCCGCCGGGGCGGGGCTTCTGTTTCTTCGCCATAGGCTGGCGCGACGAGGACGCGGGCGCCGTCGATGCGGTATTCTTCGAGTGCCGCGGCCGGCTCCTGCGCCTCGACGTGCTGCCGGGCGCGGTGCGACAGCTCGAGCGGGACGCCACGATCCCGCATGTCGTGGCGATGCTGCCGCGGCTCGAGGCACCGACGCCGACGCTGCGCGCCTTCAAGCGCGTCTGCCGTCCGCGCTTCCACGGCGAGGACACACTCACGGGCACCGCCCTTCCGGTCGCCGCGGCCTTCGATGCGCTGCTCCAGGCCCCGGACGGGGCGCTGCTCGCTACAGGCTGGCTGCTCGACCCGCTGCACCGGGTGGAACGAGTGCTCGTCAAGAGCACCGGCAACCTCTACGCGCATCTCGACGTCACCTGGTGCGAGATGCCACGGCCCGATCTGAACCGGGCCTTCGCCACAGATCCGCGCTTCACGGGTGGCCTCGACCCGCACGAGACCATGCACGGCTTCATCGCGCATGCGCCGGCCCGACTCGACCAGACACGGGGGGCGGAGACCTACCTGGAGCTGGTGCTCGACGACGAGACCTGCCTGTTCCAGCCATTGAACGTAACGCCCTTCACCGCCGAGCGGCTGCCGCAGCTCTTGAGCGCGATCTCTGCGACGGGGCCCGAACTCGAGCGGATCGTCGAGGATCAACTCTCGCCCTTTCTCGCGAGCGTCCGACCGCGGGCCCGCGCACCCCGGCGCGGCATGCCCCGGCCAATGCCGCTCGGAGTGCGCGAGGCTGAACCGCGGGAGGTCGCGGCAATCATGCCTTTCGAGCGGTTCGCATCGCTCCAGCCGGTACTCGGCCTGCTTGCGGGGACGCCGGATGCGGAGCGGATGGATCTGACGCTGGTCGCCCCGCGCTCTGCGGCCGAGGGGCTCGAGCGGCTCGACGAGGCGTTGCGCTTCTACGGGCTGCGCGGCAGCCTGATCATCGCCTCGGAGCAGGAGACGCTGGCCGGCCGACTCGACCTGGGCGTCGCCGCCACCTCTGGCGAACGCCTCCTGTGCTGGCATCCGCAGGCTCTGCCGCGCGGCCCCGGCTGGCTCGCCACGCTGATCGCCGAGGCCGATGCCCTGCCGGTGCCGGGCCTGATCTCGCCGGCGCTCGTCTACGAGGACGGCTCGATCTGCTTCGGCGGCGCGGAGGCCAGCACGAGCGCTGGCGGCTGCGCCCACGCGGGCTACGGCGAAGTCTGGCTCGGCCGGGGCGCGCCGCGGCCGGTGGCGAGCGCCGCCGCCGCGGTTGCGCTGGTGCCCCGCGAGCTGCTCGCGCGCGCCGGCGGATTCGCGGGCCAGCTCTTTGGTGACGCCTATGCCCATGTCGATCTTGCCGAGCGGCTGCGTGCGACGGGCGGGGCCAGCCACTGCTCGGGAGCGGTATCTTTCTGGATGCTCGACGATCCCGCAGAGGCCGGTTCCGCCATGAACAAACTGATGAGCCGCATAGATGCAGCGCTCCTGGCGCGACGCGGACGACACTTTCCGGGAGTGCCAGCATGACCAAGGCCCTGATCCTGAGCCATGCGCATCCGACCTTCTCGATCGGGGGCGCGCAGGTCGCGTCCTACAACCTGTTCCAGGGGCTGAAGGCCCAGGACGGCTGGGACGCACATTATCTCGCTGGCGTGGGACCCCCGGTGGCGCGGCATCGCGCGACGCCGCTGATGTCGCTCGGCCAGGGGCCGGACGAGACGCTGTTCTGGTCGGACGACTACGATTGGTTTCATCTCGGGTCGAACGACCTCGACGGGCTTATGCGCCATTTCGAGCGCTTCCTCGCCGATCTGAAACCCGACGTGGTAAACTTCCACCACGTGATGGGCTTCGGCATCCAGGCGCTGCGCGCCACCCGCCGGGCGCTGGGCGACGTGCCGATCATCTACACGCTGCACGAGTATCTGCCGATCTGCGCCAACCACGGACAGATGATCAAGGCCCGCTCGGGTGCGCTCTGCTCCAAGGGATCAGCGTCGGAATGCGGCGTGTGCTTTCCGGAGATCGGGCCGGCGAACCTGATGCGGCGCGAGCTGTTCATCAAGAGCTTCCTCGCCGAGGTGGACGCCTTCGTCAGCCCGAGCCGCTTCCTGCTCGGCCGCTTCGCCGACTGGGGGCTGCCGCCCGAGAAGCTCGTGATGATCGAGAACGGGCTCGAGGGCGGCCAGCCGGCGCCAGCACGTCCGCTGCGCAAGGGCGGCAGGCGCAACCGTTTCGCCTTCTTCGGCCAGCTCAACCCGTTCAAGGGCATCGGCACGCTGGTCGATGCGGTCAACCGGGTGCCGGCGTCGGTCTGGGACGATGCGATCCTCTACGTGTTCGGCGGCAATCTCGAGCATCAGCCCGAGGAGTTCCAGCGCCAGGTCAAGGACGCGTTCCGGGTCGCGGGCCGTCGGATCCGCTTCATGGGCTCCTATAAGAGCGCCGATCTGCCGGCCCTGATGCGCGAGGTCGACTGGGTGGTGGTGCCTTCGACCTGGTGGGAGAACGCGCCGGTGGTGATCCAGGAGGCCTTCTTCCATGGCCGGCCGATCATCGCGAGCGGCATCGGCGGCATGGCCGAAAAGGTCCGCGACGGCATCGACGGGCTGCATTTCCACGTCGGAAACGCCGAAAGCCTCGCCGAGCAGATGACCCGCGCCATGCGCGAGCCAGCGCTTTGGGAGGCGCTGCGCGGCCGCATCCGCCCGCCCACGACTGCCGGGGACGCCGGGCGCCAGCACGCGGCGCTGTTCCAGCGGCTGCTGGAGCGGCGGTCGGCGGCAACGGCCGCACCGAAGCTCGCGGTGCTGCGGTGAAGGCCGGCGCCCCGGCCACGACGCCGGAATATCGCGCGGCGATGCGCGTGCTCGGCCGCGGCACGGCGGCGGCGGGGCTCGTTGGGGTCTTCGTCAACGTCCTGCATCTCGCGATGCCGCTCTATACCATTCAAATCTACGACCGGGTGATCTCGAGCGGCAGCCTCGACACGCTCGCGGCGCTGACGCTGATGATCCTGACGGTGCTGGCGTTCCAGGGGCTGCTCGACTTCCTGCGCCACCGGATCTTCACGATCCTCGGCGGCCAGGTCGCCGAACGGCTCGGGCGCCCGGTGTTCGAGGCGGCGGTCGAGACGGTGCTGCGCCAGGGCGCGGGGGCGGCGGCCGGCTCGATGCGTGATCTGGGGGAGCTGAGGAGCTTCATCGCCAGCGGCGCCATAGCGCTACCGCTCGACCTGATGGTCGCACCGGTCTTCCTGCTGGTGCTGTTCCTGCTGCACCCGCTCTACGGCACTGTCGGACTGATAGCCGCGGTGCTGCTGAGCGCCGCCGCACTCGCGACCGAGATGCTGGCGCGCCGGCCGGCAGCCGAGGCGAGCGCGGCCTCGGGTGGGGTCCAGGCTGAAACCTCGGGCGCGATCCGCAACGCCGAGGTGATCACCGCGATGGGGATGCTCCCGGCGGTGGCGCAGCGCTGGCGCGTCGCGCAGACGAGTGCGCTCGAAAATATCGAGCGCGGGCGCGCCACCGCCAAAGCGCTGGCGGCCACTGCAAAGACACTGCGCATCGCGCTGCAGATCGCCATCGTCGCGACGGGCGCGACGCTGGTGATCGAGCGCGCGGTCTCGGCCGGCACGATAATCGCCGCGGCAGTGATCATGGCGCGCCTGCTGTTGCCCTTCGAGCAGATGATCGAGGGCTGGCGGCAGTGGGTGGATGCGCTCGCGACCCTCAAGCGGCTGCGAGAGGTGCTGGCGGAGGGGGCGACGACGCGCTCGGCCACACCGATCGCGCTCGAGACCGGCCGGCTGACGGCCGACCGAGTGAGCTACGTGCCGCAGGGCGGGGCGAAGCCACTCCTGCGCAACGTCGGCTTCCAGGTCGAGAGCGGCGAGCTCCTGGGCATTGTCGGGCCCTCGGGCGCGGGCAAATCAACACTGGCGCGGCTGCTGGTGGGGCTCTGGGCACCGACGACGGGGCGCATCTGTCTCGACGGCCAGAGCACCTTCGCCCACGAGCGGGGCAGCTTCGGGCGTGCGGTCGGCTACCTGCCGCAGGACCCGTCGCTGCTCGACGCGAGCGTGCGCGACAACATCGCCCGCTTCCGCGACGCCGACATGGCCGAAGTCGTGGCCGCAGCGCGGCGCGCCGGGGTGCACGAGCTGATCGGCGGGCTGTCGCGCGGCTACGAGACGAGGCTCGCCGACGGCGGTGCTCGGCTCAGCGGCGGCCAACGGCAGCGGCTGGCACTGGCGCGCGCGCTCTTCGGCGCACCGCGGCTCGTGGTGCTCGACGAGCCCAACTCCAGCCTTGACGCAGAAGGCGAGGCGGCGCTGGTCGAGGCGATCGAGGCTGCCCGGCGGGAGGGAGCGACGGTCGTCGTCGTCGCGCAGCGGATGTCGATCCTCAAGCGCGCCGACAAGCTCCTGGTGCTGAAGGACGGCGCCGTGGCGCAATTCGGGCCGCGCGCCGAGGTGCTCGCGGCGCTCACGCCCGGCCGCGGCGCCGACGACGCGTCCGGCGTCACACCGCTGCCCCTGCGGGAGAGCGCGTCGTGACCCTCATCGCCGATCTGCGCGAGATCGAGGCGCCGCCGGGGCCGAGCCTGCGCCCGGTCTTCCTCACCGCGCTCGCGACCATTCTCTGCCTCGTGGGGGCACTGGTAGGCTGGGGGATGTTCGCGCGCCTCGACAGCGCCGTCGTCACCCACGGCGTGCTGCTCGCCGAGAGCGAGCGCAAGAGCGTCGAACACCTCGAGGGCGGCATCCTCGATGAGCTGCGGGTGCGGCTGGGCCAGCGGGTGGAGAAGGGCGAGATCGTGGCGACCCTCGATGCGACCCAGCCGCGCGAACAGCTCGCGCAGCTCAGCTCCGACCGGATTGCGCTCCTCTTCGACATCTGGCGGCTCGAGGCCGAGGAGGCGGGCGCCGCGGCACTCGATCCCGCGACCGCGCCGATCGTGCCGCCGGAGATCGGCCGCGACCGCGTCACCGCGCAGACCCGGCTCTTCGAGGCGCGCGCCCGCGCCCATGCCGGCCAGATCGCGGGGCTCCGCCGCCAGATCGACGAGCTCCACGCCAAGATCGCGGCGAGCACGGGGCAGGCTCGTGCGGCGGAGCGGCAGCTTGCGCTCTGGGCCGAGGAGCGGGCACTGACGAGCGAGCTGGTGGAAAAGGGCGCGGCACCCCGGCAGAAGCTGTTGGAGTTCGACCGGACCATCGCGCTGCTCGAGGGGACGCGCGACGAGAATCGGGCGCTGGTCGCGGCGGCGACGGAGGATATCGCCCGGGCCGAGGCCGAAATCGAGACGCTGGAGCAGCAGCGCCTGGTGGAGATCGCCGAGCGGCTTTCGGAGAGCCGCAGGCTGGTGGACGGGCTGAAGAGCCGCATCCGCGCGGCAGAGGACGTGCTGGAGCGCCACAACCTGCGGGCTCCGCAGACCGGGCGGGTCGTGGATATCCGCACGATCACGCCGGGCGCGGTGGTGGGCTCGGGCCAGCCGATCATGCAGATCGTCCCCGAGGGCGACCGGCTGATCGCGGAGGCCCGCGTGCCGCCGGATGCGATCGACACGGTCTACGCCGGGCGGACCGCGAGCGTCCAGCTCACGGCGTACAAGCGGGCCAGGGCGCCGGTGGTCGTGGGCGAGGTGATCTATGTCTCGCCCGACCTGCTCGAGGACGAGCGCGACGGGTCGAGCTATTTCGACGTGCGGGTCAGCATCGACCCGGCCCAGCTCGACGGGCGAAGCGACGTGGAGCTGCTGGCAGGGATGCCGGTCGAGATCGCCATCAAGACCGGCGAGCGGCGGGCCGGCGACTACCTGCTCGAGCCGCTGATGCGGCACTTCGGCCGCGCGATGCGGGAGGAGTGAGCGGTGGGCGAGAGGGCCGAAGATCGGGTGTTGCACGGTGCAACATGCACGCCACGTTTGAAATCATTGGATAATCTGGCGCGTTTTTACCACATCTTAACGTCCGTGCACAGTGGCGGACGCATCCCGGACCGCAGCCGGCTGCACCTTCCGTCAACCAACGAGCGTGCAGACCCGATCAAACCGCGAGAGGCCCGACCCGAATGACCAGACGCGCGATCCTGCAGATCGGGACCGAGAAGACCGGAACCACGACGCTGCAGCTGTTCCTCGCCTCCAACCGCGCGACGCTGGCGGAACGGGGGTTCGTCTATCCGAGCTTCTGCGGCGCGCGGAACCACACGGGGCTGGCGGCCTATGCGCTCGCGCCGGCCCGCCTCGATCCGATCCGCGAGAGCTTCGGCGCGACCAGCCCCGAGCATGTCGCGGAGATGCGCGCGCGGCTGCGCCGCGCCGCGGCGACCGAGCTGAGCGCCGAGGCGGTGCGTGACAAGTCCGCGATCTTCTGCAACGAGCATTGCCACTCGCGGCTGATCTCTGAGGCCGAGGTTCGCTGCCTGCGCGACTTCCTGCGGCCGTTCTTCGAGGACGTGCAGGTCTGCGTCTATCTGCGCCGGCAGGACCAGGTGGCGCTGAGCCTCTATTCCACGCGGCTGAAGAGCGGCTCGTCTGCCGAGCGCATCCTGCCGCAGACCCATGCGGAGGACCCGTATTTCAACTACGCCCGTTCGCTGAAGCGTTGGGAGGAAGTGTTCGGACGCGAGAACCTGCACGAGCGGCTCTTCGACCGAAAGACGCTGACGGGCGGCAGCATCCTGAGCGACTTCGTGGACGCCTTCGGGCTCGGCGCGATCGAAGAGTTCGCGCCAGTCACCGATCAGAACGAGTCGATCCGCCCGGCGGCGCAGGAGTTCCTGCGGCTGATCAATCCGCGGATCGAGCGGCTCGAGGGACTGCCGCTCGAGGCGGTGCGCGGCCCGCTCGCGGCCCGGCTCGCGCAGTTCTTCCCCGGCCGCGGCGCCCGGCCGGCGCGCGCCGCGGCGGAGGCCTTCTACGCCCAGTTCCGCGCCTCGAACGAGGAGGTGCGCGCGCGCTACTTCCCCGAGCGCGACAGCCTGTTCGACGAGAGCTTCGACAGCTACCCCGAGCTCGAGGACGACCGAAGCGCGAGCCTCGAGGATTTCACCGGGATCGCCGCGCAGTTGCACATGGATGCGAACCGCGAAGCGCGGCGGCTGGAATGCGAGATCGCGATCCGCGACGCGCGGCTCGCCTGGGAGCGCGGCGAGGCGGACGCAGCGGAGCGCGCACTCGACCGCGCGCTCGGCTGGCGGCCGAACCACGCCGACGTTCACCGGCTGCGCGCAGAATATCTGGTGCGCCAGGAAAAGATCGAGGCGGCCGTCGCTGCCGCCCGGCGCGCCGTCGCGGCGCGGCCCGGCGCGCCGGAATTCTGGCATTTCCTCGGCGTGCTGCTCCAGCGTGCCCGCGACCTCGACGGCGCGGCGGAGGCGCAGCGCCGGGTGCTGGAACTCGCGCCCGGCCATGCCGCGGCGGAGCGGGCGCTGGCGCAGATCGAGAGCGCCCAGGCCGCCGTGCCCGCCGCCGAACCCCGACCCGACCAGATGACAGGACCCGCCCATGCCCTCAGACAGCTTCACGCTCAGCCGCAGCGACCTTCAGGCGCTTGACCGCCGCGGACTGCGGCTGGCGGGGCTCGCCGAGACGCGGCAGCTGGCGGAAGGCTCGCGCATCGAGGCGCCGACCTCGGTGCTGAGCCGGGTGGCGCCGGGCGCCCTGCTCGAGGTAGGGTCGTTCTGCAACCTCAGCGGCGGGACGATCAACAACGTCCGCGTCGGCCGCTACTGCTCGATCGCCGCCGACGTGGTGATCGGTGCGCACGAGCATCCGACCGACTGGCTGACCACCTCGCGCACCGCCTATTATCCGCAGGTCAACGGTTGGGACGCGCTGATGGCGGGGCCGCAGGCGGACTCGGTGCAGGCGCGGACGCGGCCTTTCACCGGCAGCTGTCCGGTGACGGTGCTGGGGCCCGACGTCTGGATCGGCCAGGGCGCTTTCGTCAAGGCCGGGGTGAGCATCGGGGCCGGCGCCATCGTCGGCGCGCGCGCGACGGTGCTGCGCGACGTGCCGCCCTATGCGATCGTGGTGGGGACGCCGGCGCGGGTGGTGCGGCCGCGGTTTCCCGAGGCGGTGGTGGCGCGGCTGCTTGCACTCGAATGGTGGCGCTACTGCATCTACGACCTGTTCGACGCGCCCTTCGACCGGATCGAGGATGCGCTCGACCTGATCGAGACGCGGCAGGCGGAGGGTGCGCTCGTCCCCTTCGCGGGGCAAGAAGTGCGGCCGGCGGATCTCGCCGATCCGGGGGCGCTGGTCTCGAGGCTCGACGGCGGCGTCACTGCTCTGGCCAGGTGACCGGCAGGCGGATCAGGTCGCGCTCGGGGCCGATGCCGCAATCCGCATCGAGCGGCATTTCGACAAGGTAGAGCCAGAAGCCTGCGTCCACCGTGTCGAAGTTCAGCCCGCCGCTGTCGGGATCGAGGAGCGACGGGTACGCGTAGGCCGCGGGCGCGCCGCAGTCCCGCCGCCACAGGAGCGGCACCTCGTGGAGGAGCGCGGGCTCGCTCCAGTGAACGAGGTCGTCGGAGGCAGTCCACCAGATGCCGCTGAGCGGTGCGCCGTCCGGGCCGGGGCGGGTCGTGGGCGTAACGGCGAGCCAGGTGCCGGTCGCGGGATCGCGCACGACGCTGGTGAGCGTGCTCGCGAGGCCCGGCAGCGGCGTGCAGACATGCGCACTCGGGTCGGCCACGGCCTCGCGGTAGGGGTCGGCGAAGCGCACGGTGAAGCCGCGCCCGTCCCAGGCGCGCCAGTCTTCCGCGCCGCCCTCGACCGGCCGGCGCAGCAGGCAGACGCCGCGCTTCTGGGCGCGGAAGCGTTCGGCGAAGACGAAAGCGTAGAGCGAGTCGCCGTCGCGCAGGATGTTGCTCGGGTTGAAGTAGCCGGCGCGCCGCCCGTTCGTGCCGGCGTAGCGGTAGGGCAGCGCCGCCACGAGGCCTTCGCGTGCGAAGCTGGCGCCACCGTCGTCGGATGCGAGCGCGACGATGGCGTTGCGCCAGCAGGCGGCGTAGTCGGGGCTCGCGCAGCGGCCGGGGCGGCGCTGGCCGTGGTACTCGACATGCGCCAGCGCCTCGACGCGGCGTCCGTCCTCGGTGCGGGTCGCGGCGATCCAGCTCCGGTCGTCGTAGGCGCCGGGGTCGTCCGCCTCCGCACCGCGGTGCAGCACGGCGCAGTCGCGGGCCAGGCGGTCGAGGTCGGGGCCGCGGCTCGCGCGGCTCGCCTCGGCGCCGGCCACGAGCCGCACGTCTCCGGCGGCATCGCGCCACGCCCGCGCGGGAGTATCGGGGATGTCCCATGTCTCGCAGCGCTGGGTGGACCAGTCGTAGACGGTCTCGGGCGGCCCCGCGATCTCGGGGGCGGGGCGGGTGCCCTCGGCCGCGGCCGTCCCGAGCGTCAGCAGGGCTGCGAGCATGCCGGCAAGATGTCGCGCGTTAAGGATGGCGGAACTCCGTCGCGGCCACGCGCCCCGGTTGAAGTCTTGTTAAGCCTCGCCCGTTACGCAAAACCTAACGCCGCGAGGGCGACAGGAGCGCGCGATGGCCAGCGAGACCGGACGAGAACCCGCCGCGTCGATGGCGAAGGCGAAGCCGGGCGAGGTCGCCGCGATCGGCCCCCGCGTCTACGGGGTGATCGACGTGCTGCGGGCGGATCGGGTGGCCGGCTGGGCGATCGACCGCGGCGACAGCGCGGCTGCGGTCGAGATCGAGGTGCACCGCGAGGGGCGGCGCGTCGCGAGCCTGCGGGCGGATCGTCACCGGCGCGACCTGGAGACGGGCGGCGTCGGCACCGGCAGCTACGGGTTTCTCGCCGAGCTGTCGCCGCCGCTGGAGCCGGGCTTCGGCTTCACCGTCTCGGTGGTCGCCCGCGCCGCGGACGGCACCAAAGCGGTGCTGAAGCGCGCCGGGACCGCCGCGGCGGAGGTGTCGCCCGACCGGCGGCTGCTCGAGCGGGTGTTCGAGGAGCAACTGCGGCTGAGGCGCGATCCCCTGCCCGGCGCGGGGGCCGAGGCGGAGCGGCTGCGTGCGGCGGTCGAGCGGATCGAGGTGGTGCAGGCGCGGCTGGAGGCGGCGCTGCCGGAGGAGCGCACCGCACCAGGCCGGCGGGCGGACGGGGGGCTGCGCGCCATCGTCTTCGTTACGCTCGGGATCGCGCTCGGATCACTGGGGCTGGGGCTCTATTCGCTCTGGCTGCCCTGACGCCCGTGGCCCGCGGCCCGAGCGTTCTCTTTGTCCACGACAACTTCCCGGCGCAGTTCGGGGCGCTGGGGCGCTGGCTGGCCAACGCCGGCTGGGAGGTGAGCTTCGCCACCGCTGCGCAGCAGGCCGAGGCGCCGGGGATGCGGGTGATCCGCTACGGGCCGCACCGCAAGCCTTCGGCCGAGACGCATCCCTATGCCCAGCCGATGGACCGCGCGGCGATCAACGCGCAGGGCTTCGTGCGGGCGGCGCTCACGACGCGGCGCGAGGGCCTGCAGCCCGACGTGATCGTGGCGCATTCTGGCTGGGGGGCGGGCATGTTCGCACGCGACGTCTTCCCGAAAGCGGCCTTTGTCGCCTATTGCGAGTGGTGGTACAGCTATCCCGGCGCCGACGTGCGCTATCTGGCGGAGCTCGCCGGCGAGAAGCTCCCGGACGGGGTCGAGGCGCCGATGTACGAGCGGGCCCGCAACGCGCCGATCGCGATGGACCTTGCCGCGGCGGATGCGGCTCTGTGCCCCACGCGCTTCCAGGCAGCGCAGTTCCCGAAGCTCCTCGCGGGGGGGCTGACCGTCGAGCACGACGGCATCGACAGCGACCTCTATGCGCCGGACCCCGTGGCGCGGCGCTCAACCCTGGGCGGGCTGGTGGCGGAGGACGCGCATGTGGTGAGCTATGCGACGCGGGGCATGGAGCCGCACCGGGGGTTCCCGCAGTTCATGGCCGCACTGCCGCGCATCCTCGCGGCCGATCCCCGGGCGGTGGCGGTGATCGCGGGCGAGAACCGCGTGGCCTATGGCGGCTCGACGCTGCGGCGGACCGACTGGAAGGCGCGCGCGCTCGCCGAGCACGAGATCGACCCCGCGCGGGTGCTCTTCGTCGGTCCGCTGCCGCGCGGGGACTATCTGCGGCTGCTGCAACGCTCGGACGCGCATGTCTATCTGACCGTGCCCTTCGTGCTGTCATGGTCGATGCTCGAGGCGATGAGCACGGGCTGCGCGCTGGTGCTGTCGGACACCGAGCCGGTGCGCGAGTTCGCGGGTCCCGAGGAAGCCGCACTGGTGCCCTTCGCCGATCCGGCGGCGCTGGCCGAAGCCGTCGGGGCGACCCTCGCCGCGCCGCCGGAGGTCGAGGCCCGCCGGCGGGCCGCCCGCGCGCGCATCGTGGCGACGCTGTCGACGCGGCAGGTCTACCCGCGCAAGCGGGCGTTGCTCGAGGCGCTGCGGCCGTAGAAGAAAGGTGTCCAACTTGAAACCTATATCAAGTCATTGATTTTAAAAGATAAGTTTGTTTTGGATTCTGCACGGTCTGGTGGGCGTCGCTTGATCGGCGAGCGGGGCTAGAGGCGACCCATCACCATGTCGGCGCAGCGGTCGCCGAGCATCATCGCCGGGGCGTTGGTGTTGCCGGCGACGATGTCGGGGACGGCGGACATGTCGCAGACGCGCAGACCCTCGATGCCGCGGACCCTCAGTCGCGCGTCGAGCACCGCGAGGGGGTCTCCGTCCGGGCCCATGCGCGCGGTGCCGGCGGGGTGGTAGTTGGTCTTGACGAAGCGCCGGCAATGCGCGGCGAGGCCCGCGTGGTCGGCCTCCGGCTCGGGGATGGCGATGCGCGCGACGCGCCGCGCGAGCGGAGGCTCGGCGAAGGCGCGCAGGAAGAACCGCTGCCCGGCGACCATCGCCGCCATGTCGCGCGGATCGGCGAGCAGGTTCGGCGAGACGCGCGGCATCGCCAGCGGATCGGCCGAGGCGAGGCGGACGCTGCCGCGCGAGACGGGCTTGACCACCACCGTCGTCACCGTCAGCCCGTAGCCCTCGGGGACGAGGCCCTTCGCGTCGCGGTCGAGATAGACGATGGGCACGCAGAAGGCCTGGATGCTCGGCGGCGCCTCGGGGTCTTCGGGATTGACGAAGGCGCCTGCCTCGACGCCGGCGGAGGTGACCGGGCCGGTGCCGAAGAGCCTGAACTGCAGGCCGTTGCGCAGCATCCGCCAGCCTGTGCCCTGGCGCCAGTAGCCGTGGCGGCCGCTCGCGAGTGCGGTGATCGGCACCTCGGGATGATCGACGAGGTTCGCGCCGACCCCCGGCAGATCGGCGCGGCAGGCGATCCCATGCTCGGCCAGATGCGCGGCCGGACCGATCCCTGCGAGCATCAGCAGCTGCGGCGTCGCAAGGGCGCCGGCAGCGAGGATCACTTCGCCCTCGGCGCGGGCCTCGTGCTCGCCGCCCCGGTCGCGCCAGCGCACGCCGACCGCGCGGCCGCGTTCGATGACGAGTCCCATGACCTCGGCGCCGAGACGCAGCGTCAGGTTCGGGTTGTCCGCCTGGGGTGCGACATAGGCATAGGCGGCCGAGCTGCGCCTGCCGCGGCGGTTGGTGAACTGGTAGAAGCCGACGCCGCGCTGGGTAGCGCCGTTGAAGTCGGGGTTGAACGGCTCGCCCAGCCCTTGGACCGCCTGGACGAACCAGCGCGACAGGTCGTCGATGTGGCCGGGATCGGAGACGAGCAGCGGGCCTTCGGTGCCGTGCAGGGCGCAGGCCAGCCGCTCGTTTCCCTCCATTCGCCGGAAATGCGGCAGCACGTCGGCCCAGCCCCAGCCGACGGGATCGTTGCTGCCGCGCAGGAGCGCGTCCCAGGCGTCGTAATCGGCGGGGCGGCCGCGCATGTAGACCTGGGCGTTGACCGAGGAGCCGCCGCCGAGCACGCGGCCCTGCGGGATGTCGTGGCGGCGACCGCCCAGATGCGCCTGCGGCTCGGTCGTGTGGTAGCGCATGAAGCGCGAGCCGCCGATCATCCGGAAGATGCCCGGCGGCATGTCGAGGAGCGGGTGCCGGTGCGACGGTCCCGCCTCGAGCAGGAGCACCCGCGCGCCGCCCTCGCCTGCGAGCCGGGCCGCGGCAACGCAGCCCGCCGAGCCGCCGCCTGCGACGATGTGATCGAAGCCCGCGCTCACCGCCGTGGCGGCCCGACGGACTCGCGCACGACGAGCCCACATTCGAGGCGCGTCACCGGATGCGGGCCGGGGCTCGCGGCGGGCCGGAGCATCCGCTCGACCGCCCAGCAGCCCATCGCCCGGTGCGGCAGGACGAGCGCGGTCAGCGGCGGGAACAGGTGCCGGGCGATCTCGTCGTCGTCGTAGCCCACGACCGACATGTCGGCCGGGACCCGCCGTCCGCTCTCCTTGAGCGCCTCAAAGCAGCCGACCGCCATCCGGTCGTTCTGGCAGAAGATCGCGGTTGGCGCAGGCTCGACGCCGAGGAGTGCGCTCGTGGCGCGGTAGCCCGCGCTCGCCGACCAGTCGCCCTCGACGACCAGCGCCGGGTCGAAGGCGATGCCGGCGCAAGCGAGGGCGGTGCGGTAGCCGTCGAGCCGGTCGCGCGCCGCCTCCATGAACGGCTCGCCGGTGATCGTGGCGATGCGCCGGTGGCCGGCCGCGATCAGCAGCTCCGTCGCATGTCTGCCGCCGTCGAACTCGCCCGGCACGACCGCGGGCAGATCGCCCGCCGGCTCGGTGTAGCAATTGAGGAGCGCGACCGGCGTCGAGGTCGCCGCGACGAGCGGCGGCAGCACGACGCGGCGGGTGAAGAGGCAGGCGTAGATCAGGCCCCGGAGCCCGTGGTCGAGCAGGAGGCCGAGCGTGCGCGGCTCGAGCTCGGGGTCGTTCTGGGTCTCGGCCGCGAGCACCACGTATCCGTGCGGCCGGACCGCCTGACGCACGCCGTCGAGCGCCACGACACCCTCGGGGCTGCTCACGAGACTGTCGATGACGAAGGCGATGGCGCCCGGCCCCGGCGACGGAGCGAGGCCCGCCAGAATCGGCGCCTCGTAGCCCAACTCGCGCGCCACCCGCAGGACCCGCTCGCGGGTCGGCTCCGAGATCTGGACGGAGAAATTCGCGTTCAGCACGCAGGAGACGGTCGCCTGCGAGCAGCCGGCGGCGCGGGCGACATCGGTCATCGTCACCCGTCGGCGCGCGCCGGCGCGCGCCGTCCGGGGCTCCGTCGTGATCCCGCATTCCGCCACCGCCGCTCCGCCTCCGGATCCGTTCGGGACAGCGTAAGGTAATAAGTATTAGTTTGACAACCCGGACCCGGCGGTGCTTGCTTGCGGAACGGGGAAACCCGCACGCAAGGGAGGAAAAAATGCAGCGAACAATCGCACTGATGACCGCGGCCACGATCGCGCTGGGCACAGCCTGGGGCGCGATGGCCCAGGATCTGCCGAAGCTGGAGAAGAAGGACCGCTACAAGGTCGGCTTCAGCCAGATGGAGAGCAACAACCCCTGGCGCATCGCCGAGACGAAGTCGTTCCAGGACACCGCCGAGGAATGCAACTGGGATCTCGTCTCGACCGACGCCGCCGGCTCCGCGGCCAAGCAGGTCGCCGACGTCGACAGCATGATCGCCCAAGGCATCGACGTGCTGTTCCTACCGCCGCGCGAGGAGAAGCCGCTGATCCCCGCAGTGATGAAGGCCAAGGCCGCGGGCATACCGACCTTCCTCGTCGATCGCTCGGTCGATCCGAACGTGGCCCAGGCCGGGCGCGACTACGTGGCCTTCCTCGGCTCGGATTTCGTCGACCAGGGCAGGCGCGCCGCGGAATGGCTGGTCGAGAACTTCGAGGGCGAGAACGCGGTGATCGTCGAACTGGAAGGCACCACCGGCTCCTCGCCCGCGAACGACCGCAAGAAGGGCTTCGACGACGTGATCGCCGGGCAGGACAACATGGAGATCGTGGCCTCGCAGTCGGGCGACTTCGCCCGCGACCAGGGGCGGCAGGTGATGGAGACGCTGCTCCAGGCGCACCCGGACGTGAACGTGGTCTATGCGCACAACGACGAGATGGCCATCGGCGCGATCCAGGCGCTGGAGCTCGCGGGCCGCAAGCCGGGCGAGGACGTGACGGTCGTCTCGATCGACGGCACGCGCGACGCGCTCCAGGCGATCATCGACGGCAAGATGGGCGTGACGGTCGAGAGCTCGCCGTTTTTCGGCCCGCTCGCCTGCGAGACGATGAACCGCTATGCCGAGGGCGAGCAGATCGAGCCCTGGGTGCAGGTCGAGGACCGCATCTTCACCTCGGAGAACGCCGCCGAGCACATCGACGAAGCCTACTGATCCCCGGCGGGGCGGCCGCGCGCCGCCCCCCTTCGCGCCGCGGGGTCCTCGCATGCAGCCTCTCGTCTCGATAACCGGCATCGCCAAGGCCTTCGCCGGCGTGACCGCGCTCGACGCCGCCTCGCTCGAGCTCGCCCCCGGCGAGGTCCACGGCCTGATCGGCCAGAACGGCGCCGGCAAATCGACGCTGATCAAGGTGCTGACCGGGGTCTACGCCCGCGACGGCGGCGAAATGCGGCTGGACGGCCGGCCGCTGAGCCTGGGCGGTCCGCGCGCGGCGCAGGCGGCGGGGATCGCCACGATCCACCAGGAGCTGAACCTCGTGCCGCTGCGCTCGGTCACCGAGAATGAGGTGATGGGCTACGAGCCGAAGCGCCTCTGGGGGCTGATCGACTGGAAGGCCGCGCACGCGCGCACCCGCGAGATCCTCGCGCGCTTCGGCCTCGACATCGACGTGCGCGCCCCGCTCGGCAGCTTCCCCACCGCGATCCAGCAGCTCGCCGCCATCGCGCGCGCCGTGTCGCTCGAGGCGCGGCTGGTGATCATGGACGAGCCCACCTCCTCGCTCGACGACCGCGAGGTGCAGGTGCTGTTCGACGTGGTCCGCGGCCTGCGCGACAGCGGCGTGTCCGTGCTCTACGTCTCGCATTTCCTCGACGAGATGTTCGCGATCTGCGACCGGGTGAGCGTGATGCGCGACGGACGCACCGTCGCCGTCCGCGACATCGCGGGCACGCGCAAGCTCGAGCTGATCGCCGACATGCTCGGCCGCAGCCCCGAGGACATCGAGGCCGAGGGGCTCACCCGGTTCGGCGGCGGCGACAGGGCGCAGGGCGAGCTTCTCCTCGAGGCGCGCGGGATCGCTACCGACCGCAACCTGCGCGGCGTCGATCTCGACGTGCACCGCGGCGAGATCGTCGGCCTCGGCGGCCTGCTCGGCTCGGGGCGGACCGAGACGGCGCGCGCGATCTTCGGGCTCGACGCGCTCAGGCGCGGGACGATCCGGCTGCGCGGCCGCGCAGCACCCGCGGGGCCCGCCGAGGCCATCGCCGCGGGCGTGGGCTTTCTCGCCGAGGACCGCAAGGCCGACGGCATCGTCCCGGACATGTCGGTGCGCGAGAACCTGACGCTGGCGCTGCTGCCGCGGCTGACCCGGCGCGGCGCGATCCGCCGCGGGGACGAGCGGGCGCTGGTCGCGGGCTACATCGCCTCGCTCGGCATCAAGGTCGCACATATGGATCAGCCGATCCGCCAGCTCTCGGGCGGCAACCAGCAGAAGGTGCTGCTCGCCCGCTGGCTCGCCACCGAGCCGGAGCTGCTGTTGCTCGACGAGCCGACGCGCGGGGTGGACGTGGGTGCGAAGCGTGAGATCCTGGCGATCATCCGCGGCTTC
>JBBQRM010000006.1:0-20442 GCA_038214855.1 Rhodobacterales bacterium
CTCGGATGCGGTCAGGATATCGGTCACATGTTCGCGTACAAAATGCCATGTGCGGTCTCGCAAAGGCACCTTCAAGCCGTCCGCGACGGTCTCGGGCGCGTCGTCGGCGATGATGTGGCCGGCCTTGAAGCTGCGGTAGGCGTCGTCGGCCATCTCCGGCTCGGCGGCGAAGATCTCGACCTGCGGCGCGATGTTGGACAGCGTCAGGCAGGTGCCCGAGACCATCCCGCCGCCGCCGATGGGGGCGATGACCTGTTCCAGTCCCTCGACCTGCTCCATCAGCTCGCGCGAGCAGGTGCCCTGGCCCGCGACGACGCGGGGGTCGTTGTAGGGGTGGACGAAATCCGCGCCGGTCTCCTCCTGCACCCGCGCGAAATACTCCTCGCGGCTCGAGGTGGAGGGCTCGCATTCGGTGATGATGCCGCCGTAGCCGCGCACCGCGTCCTTCTTGGCCGCAGGCGCGGTGCGCGGCATCACCACGTGGCAGGGGATGCCGCGCCTGCCGGCGGCATAGGAGAGCGACAGCGCGTGGTTACCGGATGAGTGCGTGGCAACGCCCTTCTCCAGCATGTCGTCGCTGAGGCCGAAGACCGCGTTGCACGCGCCGCGCACCTTGAAGGCGCCGGCCTTCTGGAAATTCTCGCATTTGAAGAAGAGCTTCGCGCCAGTCAGCGCGTCCATGTAGCTCGAGGTGAGAACCGGCGTGCGGTGGATGTAGGGCGCGATGCGCTCGTGCGCGGTCACCACGTCGTCGAAGGTCGGGATGTGGAGCGAGGCGTCCTCAGGCATGATTGCGATAGTACTCCTGCGCGGCGGCGACACCAGAGCCCAGCGTGACGGGAAAGTCCAGATCGGCCATCACCATCTCGGCGGTGGCAAGGCCCGCGAGCGCCATCACGTCGGTCAGGATGCCGAGATGGCCGATGCGGAACACCTTGCCCGCGACCTGGCCGAGGCCGACGCCGAAGGCGACATGATACTTCTCCGCCGCATGGGTGACGAGCTTGGTGCCGTCGAATCCCTCGGGCACCACCACGGCGCTGACCGTGTCGGAATAGAGCTCGGACGACTGGGCGCAGAGCCTGAGCCCCCAGGCCGCGACCGCGCGGCGGATGCCCTCGGCGATGCGGTGGTGGCGGGCGAAGACTGCGTCGAGCCCCTCCTCGTGCAGCATCGCCAGCGATTCGCCGAGCCCGTAGAGAAGGCCCACCGGCGGGGTGTAGGGATAGTTGCCGCCCGGGTTGGCGGCGAGCATGTCGCGGAAGTCGAGGAAGCATCGCGGCAGCTTGGCTGTCTCCATCGCCGCGATCGCCTTGCGGCTGACGCCGACGATGGCGAGACCCGCGGGCAGCATGAAGCCCTTCTGGCTGCCGGTGACGGCGACATCGACGCCCCATTCGTCCATCCGGAAATCGTAGGAGCCGATCGAGCTCACCCCGTCCACCAGCAGCAGCGCCGGATGCCCGGCCGCGTCCATCGCCCGGCGGATGGCGGCGACGTCGCTGCGTACGCCCGTCGCGGTCTCATTGTGGGTGACGAGCACCGCCTTGATCCGGTGCGACGTATCCTCGCGCAGGGCGGCCTCGAAGGCGTCGGCTGGCGCGCCGGCGCCCCAGGGCGCCTGGATCACCGTCATGTCGAGCCCGTGGCGCTGGCACATGTCGATCCAGCGCAGCGAGAACATGCCGTTGTTGCAGGCGAGCACCCCGTCGCCGGGCGAGAGCGTGTTGGTGATCGCCGCCTCCCAACCGGCGGTGCCGGTGGCGGGGAAGATGATCGCCTCGCCATCCTTCGTCTTGAGCACCGACTTCAGCGCCGGGAACAGCGGCTTGAACATCGCGCCGAAGCTTGCCGAGCGGTGGTCTACCGTGGGCTTGTCCACCGCGTGGCGCAGCCGGTCGGGGATGTTCGTGGGGCCGGGGATGAACACCGGGTTCTGGCTCGACATCGGGCTTCCTCCTGTTTCTTGGCCTGCGTATAGGCGCATCGGGCCTGGGGTGCAATTTTTTTGAAATAGTTTTTCAAAAGCCTGTCCGGCGCGGTAAGTCTCTGCTAGGAGACGGCAATCGGTTTTTCGTCTCGCCCGCTCACATCGAGGCTTCGGAGATTCTTTCGATGGCCGTCCCGCTCAAGCGCTCGCGCGGCCGCCCCCGCAGCTTCGCCGCCGCCCCCGCACAGACGCAGATCCAGTCGCTCGACCGGGCGCTCGCGATCCTCAAGGTGCTCGCGGGCGGCGAAGGCATGTCGCTGAGCGAGCTCGCCGAGGCTTCGGAGCAGGCGCCGGCGACCGTCTACCGGGTGCTCTCGACCTTTCAGGCGCACGGGATGGTGGAATTCCAGCCCGCCGAGCAGCTGTGGTTCATCGGCCAGGAGGCCTTCCGCATCGGCAGCGCCTTTCTCGGCCGCTCGAACCTCGTGGAACAGGCGCGCGCGGTGATGCGCGATCTGATGGCCGAGACCGGCGAGACGGCGAACCTCGCCATCGCCGACGGGGGTCAGGTGGTGTTCCTCAGCCAGGTCGAGACGCACGAGCCGATCCGCGCCTTCTTCCGCCCCGGCACCCGGGGGCCGATCCACGCGAGCGGGATCGGCAAGGCCCTGTTCGCGCATTACCCGCCCGAGCGGATCGACCGCATCCTGCGCGACCAGGGGCTCGCGGCCTTCACGGCGCACACGATCATTGATCCCGCGCGGCTGCGCGCCGAGCTGGCGGTGATCCGCGCGCAGGGCTGGGCGAGCGACGACGAGGAGCGCACCCTCGGCATGCGCTGCATCGCGGCGCCGATCTTCAACGAGTTCCGCGAGGCGATCGCCGGGGTCTCGATCTCCGGCCCCTCGGTGCGGATGGGACCCGAGCGCGGCGTCGATTACGGCGCCCGCGTCCGCGCCGCCGCCGACCGCATCACGCGCGCCATCGGCGGCGCGACACCGGCGCGGGCCGATTGACAGGGGCGGCCGGGGCGGGCAAGCGAGGGCCTGCCGCGCGCGAGGCCGCCATGACGCCCGATCTGCTGATCACCAACGCTCTCATCGTCACCGCCGATGCGCGGGGCACCGTGATCCGCGACGGAGCGCTCGCGGTGACGGACGGGCGGATCGCCGCCCTGGGACCCGCCGCGGGTATGCCGCGGGACGGCCGCGAGGTGATCGACGCGACGGGGCTCCTTCTCGCGCCCGGCCTCGTCAACACCCATTGCCACGCCGCCGACAGCCTGTTCCGCGGCCTCGTCGAGGACCTGCCGCTCGAGCCCTGGCTCCGGACCGTCTGGAAGGCCGAGGCCGCGATCCTGACGCCCGCCACGGTGCGCCTCGGCGCAACGCTGGGGCTCGCCGAGCTGCTGCTCGCGGGTGTGACCACCACGCTCGACATGTTCTGGCACCCGCGCGAGACCGTGGCCGCGGCGCGCGCGCTCGGCGTGCGGGTGGCCACGGGTGGGATCTTCTTCGACGGAACGGGCGTCGACGGCCGAAACCAGAGCGACCGGCTGCGCGACGCCGAGACGTTCTTCGAGGCGTTCGCCGGGTCGGAGGACGTGCTGCCGGCAATCGTGCCGCACGGCGCCTATACCGTCGGCCCCGAGGGTCTCGTCGCGGCCAAGCGGCTGGCCGAGGCGCAGGGGGCGATCTTCTCCACCCACGCCGCCGAGACGCGCGCGGAACAGGCCGATATCACCGCGCGCTTCGGGCGCTCGGTGATCCGCCACCTCGACCATCTCGGCCTGCTCGACGCGCGCACGCTGCTCGCGCATTGCGTCTGGCTCGACGACGAGGAGATCGCGATCCTCGCCCGCTCCGGGGCCACCGTCGCGCACAACCCGGTGTCGAACCTCAAGCTCGCCTCCGGCATCGCGCCCGTGCCAGAACTCATCGCCGCCGGCGTGCGCGTGACGCTGGGCACCGACGGCGCGATCTCGGGCAACGACCTCGACCCGTGGCTGGCGCTGCGCCTGGCCGCGACCCTGCACCGGGGCACGAGCCTGCACGCCGATGCCGTCACGACCGCTCAGGCGTTCGCGATGGCGACGCTGGAGGGGGCGCGGGCGCTGGGCGCCGGGGATCGGATCGGCTCGCTCGAGCCGGGCAAGGAAGCCGATCTGGTGCTGATCGACATCGGCGTGCCGCATTCGGTACCGCTCTTCGATCCGCTGACGCATCTGGTGTTCTCCTGCGCGAAATCCGATGTGCGCCACGTCTTCGTCGCGGGCCGCCAGGTGGTGCGCGACCGCGTCCTCACCCGCCTCGATCTCGCCGTGACGCTGGAGGAGGTGAGCGCGCTCACGCCCCGCATCGCCGCGAGCGTCGGGCGGTGAGCCCCGCGCGCGCCGCACTTGCCTCGCTCGCTGCGCGCGCCGGCCCGCCGGTCGAGACGGCGCTGATCCTCGGCACGGGGCTGGGCGCGCTCGCCGATGCGGTGACGGAGGCGGTCGGCATCGCCTTCGCCGAGATCGACGGCTTTCCCGTCCCGACCGCGCCAAGCCACGCCGGACGGCTGATCCTAGGCAAGCTCTTCGGGCGGCGCGTGGCGCTGGTGCAGGGGCGGGTGCATCTCTACGAGGGCCGCTCCGCCGCCGAGGTGGCACTCCCCGTGTCCCTGCTCGCGGGGCTCGGCGCTCGTCGGCTGATCGTGACCAATGCGGCAGGCGCCCTGAACCCGGATTTCGCGCCGGGCGAGGTCATGCTGATCGAGGACCATCTGAACTTCACCGGCGTCTCGCCGCTGACCGGGCCGAACGACGCGACCCTCGGCCCGCGCTTCCCCGACCTCACGCGCGCCTACGACCCGGAGTTGCGCCGTGCAGCCCTCGCCACCGGCGAGCCGCTGCGCCAGGGCATCTATGCCGGCGTGCGCGGCCCCGAGTTCGAGACCTCTGCCGAACGGCGGTTCCTGCGCGCCTCCGGCGCCGATGCGGGGGGCATGTCCACCGTGCTCGAGGTGATCGCCGCGGCGCATCTCGGCCTGCCGGTGCTCGGCCTCTCGGCGATCACCAATTCCGCGACCGGGGGCCCCGACCAGGCGCCCGACACTATCCAAGCGGTGCTGGAGATGGCGGCGCGTGCAGGTGCGCGGATCGAGGCGCTGCTCGCCCGGCTGATCCCGGCGCTGTGACCGGCAAGACCCGCAGCATAGCCCTCCTCGCCGCGGCCGAGGTGCTGGCGATGAGCCTGTGGTTCGTCTCCGCCGCGATCCTGCCCGAGATCACCCGCGAGGCCGCACTTCCGCCCGGCCGCGCCGCGGCGCTGTCGAGCGCGGTCCAGCTCGGCTTCGTCGCGGGCGCGCTGGCGCTGGCGCTGCACGGGACCGCCGACCGGCACGATCCGCGCCGGGTGATGGCCGCGGCGGCGCTCGTCGGCGCGGCGGCCAATCTGGGGCTGCTCGCGGTCCCGCCCGGCGGGGCAGCGCAGGTGGCGCTGCGCGGGCTGACCGGCGCCTGTCTCGCCGGGGTCTATCCGGTGGGGATGAAGCTCGCGGTCGGCTGGGGGTTGCGCGACCGCGGCCTGCTGATCGGGCTGCTCATCGGCGCGCTGTCGCTCGGCTCGGCGCTGCCGCATCTGATCGCGCTGGTGGGTGGCGCGGACTGGCGGGCGACGGTGCGCGCGACCTCGGCGCTCGCCGCGCTCGCGGCGATCCTGTCGCTGGGGGTGGGACTCGGGCCGCATCACGCGCGGGCGGCGGGCTTCGATCCGCGCGCGCTGCGGCTCGCCTGGACCGAACTGCCGCTCCGGCGCGCCTTCGCCGGCTATCTCGGGCACATGTGGGAGCTCTACGCCTTCTGGGCCTGGATCGCCGCGGCGCTGACCGCGGGCTTTGCAGCACCGCTCGGCGCGGGCGCCGCGGATGCGGCACGTCTGCTCACCTTTGCCGCGATCGCGCTCGGAGGCCTCGTCTGCGTTCCGGCCGGCTGGCTCGCAGACCGGATCGGCAAGGCCTCCGTGGCGCAGGGGGCGATGGCGATCAGCGGCAGCGCGGCGCTCGCCGTCGCGCTCAGCCTCGGCCTCGGCGCGCCGGTTTGGCTCACGGCGGCGCTGGTGCTCGTCTGGGGGGCTGCGGTGATCCCCGACAGCGCCCAGTTCTCGGCGCTGGTCGCCGACGCCGCTCCGCCCGAGCGCGCCGGCAGCCTGCTGACGCTGCAGACGGCGCTGGGCTTCACCCTCACCTTCGCCACCGTCCAGGCGGCGCCGCGAGTGGCCCAGGCCCTCGGCTGGCCGGCGACGCTGGCGCTGATGGCGCTCGGCCCGCTCGCCGGCGTCGCTTCGATGCGCCGACTGACACGGCGGTAGCATCCCGCGGGACGTTTGGTTAACGTCGGGCTCCGGCCACGCGAGACGGACCGCACCGCAACCGGACCGACGGGGAAGACCGCCATGTGCACCACCTGCCCGACGAACGCGGCGAAGCCGACCGGGGCATCCCGGATCCGGCCTGTCTGACGGATGGCGACGGTCCCGCTCGTCGCGGACGGCGACGCCTCGCCGGAGGTGGCGGAGGTCTTCGCGGACATCCGCCGCACCCGCGGCAGCGACGTCGTGAACAACTTCTGGCGCGCGCTCGCCGGGGAGCCTTCGCTGCTCGCCCGCGTCTGGAGCGAGGTGAAGACCACGATGGCACCCGGCGCGCTCGACCCGCTGACCAAGGAGATGGTCTATGTCGCCGTCTCCGCCGCCAACGCCTGCACCTATTGCGTGCATTCCCACACCGCCGCGGCGCGCGCCAAGGGCATGACGCAGGCGCAATACGGCGAGCTTCTCGACGTGATCGCGCTCGCGGCGCGCACCAATCACCTCGCGAACGCCCTTCAGGTGCCGGTGGACCCGGCGTTCGACGCCTCGGAGACAGAGCGATGACCGACTATGCCATGACCCTGCCCGCCCCCGGCGGCCCCGAGGCTTTCGAGCGGCGGGAGATCTCGGTCGGCGACCCCGGCCCAGGAGAGGCGCGGGTGCGCCACACGGCGGTGGGTCTCAACTATCTCGACACCTACCACCGCACCGGCCTCTACCCCTGGCCGGTCGAGCGCGACCTCGTCGCAGGCTCCGAGGCCGCAGGCGTGGTGGAGGCGGTGGGCGCGGGCGTCACCACGGTGGCGGAGGGCGACCGCGTCGCCTATGTCCACGCGCTCGGCGGCTATGCCAGCGTCAGGGTGCTGCCCGCGGACCGGCTGGTGAAGCTGCCCGAGGCGATCCCCGACGAGATCGCCGCGACGGTGATGCTCAAGGGCATGACGGCGCAATACCTGATCCACGCGACCTTCCCCGTCGCGCGTTGCATGACCGTGCTGGTGCAGGCCGCCGCCGGCGGCGTCGGCCTCATCCTCGGCCAGTGGCTGCACCACCTGGGCGTCACCGCCATCGGCACGGCGGGGGGGACCGAGAAGGTGGCACTCGCCCGCGACCACGGCTACGCCCATGTCATCGACTACCGCGCCGAGGACTTCCCCGCCCGCGTACGCGAGATCACGGACGGCGCGGGCGTGCACGCGGTCTACGATAGCGTCGGCGCCGACACCTGGCGCGGCTCGCTCGCCTGCCTCAGGCAGCGAGGCATGTTCGTGACCTTCGGCCAGAGCTCGGGGATGATCGAAGGCTTCTCCTTCGCCGATCTGGCGAAGGTCGGCTCCGCCTCGGCCTGCCGCCCAAGCCTCTTCCACTACATCGCGACCCGCGCCGAGCTCGAGGAGCGGGCCGGCTCGCTCTTCGACGTGCTCGCCTCGGGCGCAGTCCGCGCCGAGGTCCGCCAGCACTTCGCCCTCGCCGAGGTCGCCGAGGCACACCGCGCCCTCGAGGGACGCCGCACGACCGGCGCCACCGTACTCGTCCCCTGAGCATCACGATCGGCTGAAAACCATCGCAAATGCTTCGCGATCACCCCATCTAGAGTTCAGCTTTAACGAATCGTTGAGCTCAGACGTGCTTTGCTTCCCTTTCAGGGGAGAACGCCAGATGAATCGAGCGCTCGTTTTACTGCTGGTGACATGCATCGTCATCGCCGGGACCGCCGCGGCCATTGCGTTGGTCTTGGGCTCGGGTCTCCTGCTCGCGCTTCTGCTCTACGTGCTCGTCGGCTCGACCCTGCTCGTCGTCGTGCCGCTCTGGGCGCTCTGGACCGATTCCGACTGATTTGAGAACCGCTTACAGCATGTAGCGACTGACGTCCGTCGAGCGGGTCAAGGCGTCGAGATGCGCATCGACATAGGCCGCATCGACGCTGACCGTATCGCCGCCACGGTCGGGCGCGCTGAAGCTCAGCTCCTCGAACACTCGCTCGAGCACGGTGTAGAGCCTGCGCGCGCCGATGTTCTCGACCGCCTGATTCACTTCGGCCGCGATTCGCGCGAGCGCCGCGATCCCGTCCTCGGTGAAGCTCACCTCCACCCCCTCGGTCGCCATTAGCGCGGTGTATTGCAGCGTCAGCGCATTATCCGTCTCGGTCAGGATGCGCACGAAGTCACCCTCGGTCAGCGGCCGCAGCTCCACCCGGATCGGCAGGCGGCCCTGCAGCTCCGGCAGCAGGTCCGAGGGCTTGGCGATGTGGAAGGCGCCGCTCGCGATGAAGAGCACGTGGTCGGTCTTCACCGGCCCGTGCTTGGTCGAGACCGTGGTGCCCTCGATCAGCGGCAGCAGGTCGCGCTGCACCCCCTCGCGGCTCACGTCGGCACCGCGCGCATCCGACCGCGCGCAGACCTTGTCGATCTCGTCCAGAAACACGATGCCGTTCTGCTCCACCGCCTCGATTGCCGCGCGGTTCACCGTCTCGGCGTCGAGCAGCTTGTCCGCCTCCTCGCCGATCAGCAGCTCGTAGGACGCCGCCACGCTCAGCCGCCGTCGGGTCTTGCGCCCCCCGAAGGCTTTGCCGAAGATGTCGCCGATATTGACCGCCCCCATCCCCGCGCCCGGCTGGCCGGGGATGTCGAGCATCTGCAGCGGGTTCGAATTGTCCGCCACCTCGAGCTCGATCTCCTTGGCGTCGAGCTCGCCGTCGCGCAGCTTGCGGCGGAACATCTCGCGCGTCTGCTCGCGCGCGCCCTCGCCCGCCAGAGCGTCGAGCACGCGCGCCTCGGCGGCCTCGTGCGCCGCGGCCTTCACCTTCTCGCGCATCTCGGCGCGCACCATCACGATCGCCGCATCGACCAGATCGCGCACGATCTGCTCGACGTCGCGCCCGACATATCCGACCTCGGTGAACTTCGTCGCCTCGACCTTGATGAACGGCGCCCGCGTGAGCTTTGCGAGGCGGCGGCTGATCTCGGTCTTGCCGACGCCCGTGGGGCCGATCATCAGGATGTTCTTCGGATAGACCTCCTCACGCAATTCCGGCCCGAGCTGCTTGCGCCGCCAGCGATTGCGCAGAGCCACCGCCACCGCGCGCTTGGCGTCCTTCTGCCCGATGATGAACCGGTCGAGCTCGGAGACGATCTCGCGGGGGGTCAGGTCGGTCATCTGGCTACTTCGCTTTCTGAAACTTGCAGACGAAGGATCGTCGTGGGGACCTGTCCTGTCTCGAAACACCCGGTTCCAGGCGCTCCCTTCGAGGTTGCGACGCCCCGGAGCCTCCGGCGCAGGGCGAGGGGGGGTCCAGCCCGGACTGAAGCCCGCAATCGGTCCGCGCCTGACTGGGGCGGGCGCGGTAACGCGCCTGCCGTCACGCCGAAAGCGTGCCTTCGGCACGACGGGAAGGCAGGTGCGGACAGATCGGTCGGGATGGCTGAACCGCGCCGCTTCATTGGCACTTGACCGACGGCACGATCATTTGCTCAGACTCTCCACCGTCAGGTTCCCGTTGGTATAGACGCAGATCTCCGCGGCGATCTCCATCGCCCGTCGCGCAATGGCCTCCGCGTCGAGCTCCGTGTCGTAGAGCGCGCGGGCCGCCGCCAGCGCATAGTTCCCGCCGGAGCCAATCGCCGTCACGTCGTGCTCGGGCTCCAGCACGTCGCCGGCCCCGGTGATCACCAGCAGGCCCGACCCGTCGGTGACGATCAGCATCGCCTCGAGCTTCTGGAGATACTTGTCGGTCCGCCAGTCCTTGGCCAGCTCGACGCTCGCGCGCACCAGCTGTCCGGGGGCCGCCTCGAGCTTCTTCTCCAGCCGCTCGAGCAAGGTGAACGCGTCCGCCGTGGACCCCGCGAAGCCGCAGATCACCGGGTGGCCCCCAGGTTCGATCCGCCGCACCTTGCGCGCCGTGCCCTTGATCACCGTCTGGCCCAGGCTCACCTGCCCGTCGCCCGCCACCACCACGCGCCCGCCCTTGCGCACCGCCACGATGGTCGTGCCGTGCCAGCCGGGGAAATCCTGTCGTCCGCTCATGTCTCGTCTCGTGCTCCGGTCGCGGATGTTCCGGTCACGCGCGCGCAGATGCAAGGTCCATCGCCGAAGGACCGCAGCCGGCGCAGGCGACCGGCGCGCCCCGACGCGCGAATTTGCTCGGGGACGCTTTCTCTGGCGGGCTCTCGATCTACTTCCACGGGGCCGCGACTGGCTTGCAGGCTCGCAACAGGACCCTGACGATGACAAACCCCGGACCCCCGACTGCGCGTTCGCGCGAGTTCGATCAGCCCGACCGCTGGACCTCGCTCAACATCATGCTGCACTGGCTGATCGTCGTGCTCGTGGCGCTGCAGTTCCTCGACGGCGGCTGGATGTCCGAGCTCTTCGATGCCGGCGCGAAGGGCGCGGCGACAGATGGCACGACGACCGCGCTCGGCTATCTCCACGTCGCCACCGGCCTCGCGGTGTTCCTCGCGATCTCGATACGGCTGTGGGACCGCCGAAGCAACGGCAGGCCGCCGCATCCGCAGGGGGAACCGAACTGGGCCGCGTCGCTCGCCCGCGTGACGCATGTCCTGCTCTATGCGCTGCTGCTGGGAATGCCGGTCGCGGGCGTGCTGGCGTGGAGCACCGGCAACGAGACGCTCGCCGAGCTGCACAGCTACGCCTCGACGGCCCTGCTCGTGGTGCTCGCGCTCCACGTTTCCGGCGCGTTCGCCAACCATTTCTGGTTCAGAACCGACGTCCTGCGGCGCATGTTGCCGGGTGCCGGCCGAAAGGCCTGACCCCGCGTCGCGGAACGGACGCAGACGTCCGTCCCGCACGACGCGGAGGTTCATCCAGAGCCTCCGCGCATCAGGCGAGCTGCCGCTCCACGGATTCCGTCTCGAAGATCTCGATGACGTCGCCCTCGCGCACGTCCTCGTAGTTCTCGAAGGCCATGCCGCATTCCTGCCCCGACTGGACCTCGCGCACCTCGTCCTTGAAGCGCTTCAGCGTCTTCAGGCGGCCCTCGTGGATCACGACGTTGTCGCGCAGGAGCCGCACCCCGGCCGACCGCCGCGCCACGCCCTCGGTCACCTCGCAGCCCGCGACGCGGCCGACGCCGGTGATCTTGAAGACCTCCTTGATCCGCGCGTAGCCGACGAACTTCTCGCGCACCTCAGGGCTGAGCAGGCCCGACGCCGCCTTCTTCACGTCGTCCACCAGGTCGTAGATGATCGAATAGTAGCGGATCTCGACGCCCTTCTGGTTGGCGCTCTCCCGCGCCGGGGCATTCGCGCGCACGTTGAAGCCGATGATCGGCGCGCGCGAGGCCTCGGCCAGCGTCACGTCGGACTCGGTGATCGCCCCCACGCCGGAATGCAGCACGCGGACGCGGACCTCGTCGTTGCCGACCTTCTCCATCGCCTGGACGATCGCCTCGGCCGAGCCCTGGACGTCGGACTTCACCACCACCGGCAGCTCGCGGACGTCCTTGTCCGCCTTGGCCTTGGCGAGCAGCTGGTCGAGCGTCGTGCCCGACCCCGCCGCCGAGCGCTTGTCGCGCGACAGCCGACCACGATAATCCGCGATCTCGCGGGCGCGGGCCTCCTCTTCGACGACGTTGAGCACGTCGCCCGCCTCGGGCGTGCCGTTCAGCCCAAGCACCTCGACCGGCACCGAGGGTCCGGCCTCGTCAACCCGCTCGCCCTGATCGTTGATCAGCGCGCGCACCTTGCCCCATTGCTCGCCGACGACGAAGATGTCGCCCCGGCGCAAGGTGCCCTTCCGGACCAGCACTGTCGCGACCGGCCCGCGGCCGACGTCGAGCTTCGCCTCGATCACCGCGCCCTCGGCGAGCCGGTTGGGGTTGGCGCCGAGATCGAGGAGCTCCGCCTGGAGCGCGATGTTCTCGAGCAGCGTGTCGAGCCCCTTGCCGGTCACCGCCGAAACCTCGACGTCGAGCACCTCGCCGCTCATCTCCTCGACCACCACCTCGTGCTGCAGAAGCTGCGTGCGCACGCGAGTGGCGTCGGCGCCCGGCTTGTCGATCTTGTTGATCGCGACGATCATCGGCACGCCGGCAGCCTTGGCGTGGTTGATCGCCTCCACCGTCTGCGGCATCACGCTGTCGTCCGCTGCCACGACCAGCACCACGATGTCGGTCACCTGCGCGCCACGGGCGCGCATCGAGGTGAACGCCGCGTGGCCGGGCGTGTCGAGGAAGGTGATCACGGCACCACCCTCGGTCGTCACCTGATAGGCGCCGATGTGCTGGGTGATGCCGCCCGCCTCGCCCGAGACGACGTTGGTCTTGCGGATCGCGTCGAGCAGCGAGGTCTTGCCGTGATCGACGTGACCCATGATGGTCACGACCGGCGGGCGCAGCTGCATCTTGCCGGCGTCTTCGCCCGCGGCCTGGACGATCACGTCCTCGACGTCGGATTCCGACACGCGCACCACCTTGTGGCCAAAGTCCTCGACGATCAGCGACGCGGTCTCGGCGTCGATCGTCTGGTTCTGCGTGGCCATGATCCCATTGGTCATCAGCGCCTTGACCACCGCGGCGACTCGCTCGGCCATGCGGTTGGCCAGCTCCTGGACGGTGATCGCATCGGGCACCTGGACATCGCGCACGACCTTCTCACGCTCGCCGGAATGGCCCATCGTCCGCCGCTTGTCGCGTTCCTGGCGTCGCTTCATCGCCGCGATCGAGCGGTGCCGCCCACCCTCGTCGGTGGCGTTGGCGATGGTCAGCTTGCCCGAACGTCTGCGGTCTTCGTCACCCTTGGCACGGGTCTTCTTCTCCTCGACCGCGGGCTTGGCCGGAGCCTTGCCCTTGGTGGAGATCACCCGTCCGGCCTCCACACGCGCGGCCTGGGCCTGCGCTGCGGCGGGGTCGATCTCCACCGCACCCCGCTCGGGCGCCTTGGCGCGCGCCGCGGTCTTGCCGGCGGCCTCGGCCTGCTCCTCGGCGGCCGCGGTGGCGCGCTGCTCATGGATCTCGCGCTCGCGCTCGGCGCGGTCGGCGGCCTCCTTATCGGCGCGCAGGCGAACGAGCTCCGTCTCGCGCGCGGCAACGGCTTCGCGCTCCTTGACCAGGCGCTCGGACTCCTGCGCCTTCGCGGCCTCGACCGCCTTGATCCGGCGCTCGAACTCGGCCTCGCTGAGGTTCTTCGCCGCGGCGCCGCGCGGATTGGCCGCGGTCGATTGTGCTGCCCCCGCCTTCGGCACGACCACCCGCTTGCGCTTGTGCTCGACCATCACCGACTTGGTGCGGCCGTGGCTGAAGCTCTGGCGCACATGGCTGGTCTCGGTACCGCCGCCGCGGCCGCCGAGCGCGCGCGTCTTGCCATCGTTGTCCTTGGTGTCCACCATCGTGCTTCAGCCTTTCCCGCGGGAGCCTTCTCCCGCCCAACCGTTCGTCCCTCGGCACGCCCTGTCCCGCCGCGCCGTCGATCTGATTCTCCGCGACCCGTCCGCATCGTGCGGGGCGCCGGTAGCACTACGTCTCGGCCATGTCCGCCGTCCCCGCGCCGGCGTGCCGAGCCGCCGCGTCCGTCCGCATACCCGCAAGCCGCAGAGCCTCGTCCTTCACCCGGTCCGCAAGACCGCCCACCAGCACCGCGGCATGTATCACACTATCGCGCCCGAATGCCAAACCCAATTCGTGGCTCGAAAGACACGAAACAAGGGTATTCTCTCCCTCCGGCGCGCGCAGCGCGCCGCGGCCGCGCACCGATCCGTCCGCGGCCTGCACCAGCAGCGCCGCCTCGCCGGCCACGAGCGCGGCCTTGACCTTCTCGAACCCCGCCACCGCGCGGCCCGCCTTTCGCGCCAGCGCGATCAGCTCGACCAGATGCCGCGCGAGCAGCGCCTCGACCTGCGCCGGCAGGTCGGGCGCCGCGCGCACCGGCGCCCTGGCCGCGCGCGCGAAGAGCCCCTTGCCCACCGCCCGCTCGAGCGCCCCCCGCTCGGCGCTCACCCAGATGCCGCGGCCCGGCAGCCGCTCCGCTACATCCGGCGTCACCGCTCCGTCGGGCGCCACCACGAAGCGGATCAGCCCCGCCTTCGGGCCGCTCTCGCGCGTGGCGATGCAGCGCCGTTCCGGCTCCAGCCGCTGCTTCTGCCTGCCGCCGCGCGTCATGGTCCCCGCCTCAGGCTCCCGGTGCCTCCGCGGCCGGCGCCTCGACCTCGTCCGCCTCGGCCGCCTCCGTCTCGAGATCGGCCAGGTCCACCAGCCCGAGCTGGACCCGCGCGGACATGATCAGATGCTGGGCCTCCTCGAGGCTCATGTCGAACTTCTCCAGCAGGCCATTGTCCTTGACCCGCTTGCCGTCCACGGTGGTGAACCCGCCCGCGAGCTCCCAGTCGGCGCAGCGCGCGAAATCGTCGAGCGACTTGATCCCGTCCTCGGCCAGCGCCTCGATCATCTGCGGCGACAGGCCCTCGAAGTCGAACAGGCTCTGCTCCACCCCCAGGGCCTTCGCCCGCTCGATCGCCTTGGCGTTCAGCTCGTCGAGGCTCTCGCGGGCGCGCGCCTGGAGCTCCTCGGCGGTGTTCTGGTCGAAGCCGTCGATGTTCAGCAACTCGTCAGTATCCACATACGCCACTTCCTCGAGCGTCGCAAATCCCTCCGAGACCAGGAGCTGTGCGACCATCTCGTCGACGTTCATCGTGTCCATGAAGATCTGCGTGCGCTCGGCGAACTCGGCCTGCCGGCGCTCGCTCTCCTGGGCCTCGGTCATGATGTCGATGTCAAAGCCCGTCACCTGGCTCGCGAGCCGCACGTTCTGGCCGCGCCGGCCGATCGCGAGGCTCAGTTGCTCGTCGGGCACCACCACCTCGATGCGCTCGCTGTCCTCGTCGAAGACAACCTTCGAGACCTCGGCCGGCTGGAGCGCGTTCACCAGGAAGGTCGCAGGATCCTCGTTCCAGGGAATGATGTCGATCTTCTCGCCCTGCAGCTCGTTGACCACCGCCTGCACGCGGCTGCCGCGCATGCCCACGCCGGCGCCGACCGGGTCGATCGAGCTGTCGTAGCTGATCACGCCCATCTTGGCGCGGCTGCCGGGGTCGCGGGCCACCGCCTTGATCTCGATGATGCCGTCGTAGATCTCCGGCACCTCCATCTTGAACAGCTCCACCAGGAACTCCGGCGCGGTGCGGCTGAGGAAGATCTGCGGCCCGCGGGTCTCGAGCCGGACGTCGCGGATCAGCGCGCGGGCGCGGTCGCCATTCCTGAACGCCTCGCGCTGGATCAGCTGGTCGCGGCGCAGGATCGCCTCGCCGCGGCCGACATCGACGATGACGTTACCGTATTCGGTGCGCTTGACCACGCCGTTGATGATCTCCCCGACCCGGTCCTTGAACTCCTCGTACTGGCGCAGCCGCTCAGCCTCGCGGACCTTCTGCATGATGACCTGCTTGGCCGATTGCGCAGCGATCCGCCCGAAGTCCATCGGCGGCAGCGGGTCGATCAGGTAGTCGTCCATCTGCGCGTCCGGCTTGATCGCACGGGCGTCCGCGAGCGTCAGCTCGGTGAAGTGGTTCTCCACCTCCTCGACCACATGGCGGTGCCGCGTGAGGTCGAGCTCGCCGGACTTGCGGTCGATCACGGCGCGGATGTCGTATTCCGCCCCGTAGCGCGACCGCGCGGCCTTGCCGAGGCTGTCCTCCATCGCCTCGATCACCAGCGCAGGATCGATCATCTTCTCGCGGGCGACGGCGTCGGCGATCTGCAGCAGCTCCAGCCGGTTCGCGGAGGTCACGCTCATGGGTCAGTCCTCGTTCTCGTCAGCGGTTTCGGTATCGTCCTCGGTCTCGACCTCGTCGAACGCGCTCTCGTCGAAGGCGTCGGTAAAGCCCTTCGCCTTGCGCGCGGCCAGGCTCTCGGCCACCAGCGCGTCGGTCAGCACCAGCTTGGCATCCGCGAGCCAATCGAACTGCAGCCCGATCGTGCCTTCGGCGATCTCGATCAGCACCTCGGAGCCCTCGACGCCGGCGAGCGTGCCGCCAAACCGCCGCCGCCCCTCGATCAGCTCGTCGGTCTCGAGCTTCACCTCGTAGCCGGCATGGCGCTCGAAATCCTTCAGCCGGGTCAGCGGTCGGTCGATGCCCGGGCTCGACACTTCGAGCACGTATTCGCCGCTGATCGGGTCCTCGACGTCGAGCACCGCCGAGACCGTGCGGCTGATGCGGGCGCAATCCTCGACCTCGATGCCGCCCTCGGGACGCTCGGCCATGATCTGGAGCACCCTCTTCTTGCCGCTCATCAGCCGCAGCCGCACCAGCTCGAACCCCATCCCCTCGAGGGTCGGGATCACGATCGCGGCGATCCGCCGGTCCATGGCGGCCTTGGCGACGAGGTCGGACAAAATGGACTCCTGAGGCACGGGGTTCGGGAACAAAAAAACGGGCGCGCGGCCCGTTGAACTCCCGGTGGGAGGATGATCCGGTCGATCAACCCGGCCCGCTGTCGTCGGCGATATAGGCGCGCCGAACGGAGGTTGCAAGCACAATACGCGATCTCGCTTTGCAACCGCGTCGGATCGCGCCTAATGGCCGCGGGCGGGACGATGCCGGAGGCCGGATGAAGCAGACATTGTGGATCGGCTGGCGCGAATGGGTGCGCCTGCCGGCCTTGGGCGACGTCGTGCTGCGCGCCAAGATCGACACCGGCGCCAAGACCAGCGCGCTGCACGCCCGCAACCTGCGCCTCGAGGAGAGTGGCGGCGCGCGCCGCGCCCGCTTCGACCTGCGCCCGGAGCACCCGTCGGGGCCGCGCGTCTCGGTCAGCGCCGAGGTGATCGCGCTCCGCCGCATCCGGTCGAGCAACGGCATGGTCGAGCTGCGCCCGGTGATCCGCACGCAGATCACGCTCGGTGGCCGCAGCTGGCCGGTGCAGATCAGCCTGACCAACCGCCGCGACATGAGCTTCGAGATGCTCGTGGGCCGCGAGGCTCTCGCCGGCCGCGCGAGAGTCGATCCCGGCCGCTCCTACATCGCGGAGGCGCCCGGGCCATGAAGATCGCGCTGATGTGCCGGATGCCGCATCTCTACTCGCACCGTCGCCTGATGGAGGCGGCCGCGGCGCGCGGGCACGAGATGCTGCCGGTCAACCACATGCGCTGCACCATCGACATCGCCAGCCGCCGCCCGATGCTGCACCACGAGGGGCAGAGGCTCGACGATTTCGACGCGGTGATCCCGCGCATCGGCGCATCGGTCACCTTCTTCGGCACCGCGGTGCTGCGCCAGTTCGAGATGATGGGCGTCTACTGCCTCAACGAGAGCGTCGCGGTCGCGCGCAGCCGTGACAAGCTGCGCAGCCTCCAGCTCCTCAGCCGCAAGGGCATCGGCCTGCCGGCCACCGTCTTCGCGCACCGCACCTCCGACCCCGGCGCGCTGCTCGAATTGATGGGCGGCGCGCCGGCGGTGATCAAGCTGCTCGAGGGGACGCAGGGCCGCGGCGTCGTGCTCGGCGAGACCCGCAAGGCCGCCGAGAGCATCATCCAAGCCTTCTCCGGCCTCAAGGCCGACTTCCTCGTCCAGCAGTTCGTCAAGGAGGCGAACGGCGAGGACATCCGCTGCCTCGTCGTCGGCGAGCGCGTGGTCGCGGCGATGAAGCGCCGCGGTGCCGAGGGCGATTTCCGCTCCAACCTGCACCGGGGCGGCCACGCCGAGCGGGTCCGCATCAGCCCCGCCGAGCGCGCCACCGCCGTCGATGCCGCCAAGGCGATGGGCTTGAACTTCTGCGGCGTCGACCTGTTGCGCGCGCGGGAGGGGCCGGTGGTGATGGAGGTCAATTCCTCGCCCGGGCTCGAAGGCGTCGAGGCCGCCACCGGCACCGATGTCGCTGGCCACGTGATCCGCTACCTCGAAGCCCACACCCGCCGCGGCGCGACCCGCACCCGGGGCCGCGGCTGAGCGCCGCGCGAGGCCGAATTCGCAAAAAGCGAATCAACGTTCCTCCTTTAGAACAATGGCTTGCTTATGGTTTCAAGTTGGACACCTCGCGGCGTCAGTCTCCGATGCGCCAGATCTTCCTCGGCGCCACATGCCGGCGGAACAGCACGGCGCTGCCGGCGGAATGGCACGGGTCGTAGACGAAGCCGTGGCCAGCGAGCGTCGCGAAGACCCCCGCCACGCCACCCGGCCCGATCAGCCCCTCGTGCAGCCTGAGGAACACCCGGTCCAGCCCGCCGAGGTCCGCCGCCTCGAACAGCGCCGTCTCCGCCCCGCAGGCATCGCACACAAGCAACGTCGCGCCCTCGTCGCCGAGCAGCGCGTCGAGGCTCCGCGCCGGCACCTCGATCCGCTTCTCGTAGGGCTCGGGCCCCGCCGCGGTCGAGCTCGCCCGGAAGTCGCGGCGCAGATAGAAGCTCGCGCACGCGGTCGCGTCCCCCGTGGCGGCCGCGTTCAGCCGGCGCAGCTTGCGCACGTGGTTGCGCGCGTGCAGCCGCTCCATATAGCCGGCGAGCTCCGGGTTCGCCTCCACCGCCAGCACGCTCGTCACCCGCCGCTCCCGCGCGAGCAGCGTCGAGACCACCCCGATCCCCGCCCCGATCTCCACCACCTTGTCGTCGGGCCGCACCACCTCGGCGATCCGCACCGCGATCTCCGCCGCGTAGTCTCCGTCGAGGATCGCACGCCGGATCACCGGCGTGATCACCGCAGGCTCCGGCGGGATCACCACGCCGCGGCTCTCCAGATACGCCTCCGCCGGCAGTTCACGGGCGAGCTGATCAACCATGGGTTGTAATTGCCGCAGATCACCGATTCTGTCCACCCCCCGCACGCCCGCGTCGGCCAGGCCGGCTTGACATGGCGGAGGCCCGCGGCTGTGCTGGGTTCCGGGAGGACGACTGCATGAGGATCACCAGTCTCGAGACGCGTCGCCTCGAGGAGCGGCCGAACCTGCTGTGGGTGCTCGTGGGCACCGACGAGGGGCTGACGGGGCTCGGCGAGACCTTCATGCTCGCGGAGACCGTCGAGACCTACCTCCACGAGTATCTCGCGCCGCGGGTGATGGGGCGGGACCCGCTCCAGATCGACCGGCTCGCGGCGGAACTCGTGGGCTATCTCGGCTTCCGCTCCACCGGCGCCGAGGTCCGCGGCAATTCGGCCTTCGACATCGCCCTGTGGGACCTGTTCGGCAAGGCCACGGGCCAGCCGATCGCGCAGCTCCTCGGCGGCTTCACCCGCGAGCGGATCCGCACCTACAACACCTGCGCCGGTCCGGAGTACATCAAGAAGGCGACCGGCCAGCAGTCCGGCAACTACGGGCTGGAGGCCAAGGGCGCGGACTACGACGACCTCAACGGCTTTCTCCACCGCGCCGACGAGCTGGCGCTGTCGCTGCTGGAGAGCGGCATCACCGCGATGAAGATCTGGCCGTTCGACATGGCCGCGGAGAACACCCGCGGGCAGCATATCTCCGCCGCCGACCTCAGGACGGCGCTCGAGCCTTTCGAGAAGATCAGGGCGGCCACAGGCGACCGGATGGACATCATGGTCGAATTCCACTCGATGTGGCAGCTCCTGCCCGCGATGCGGATCGCGCGCGCCCTCGCGCCCTTCGACACCTACTGGCACGAAGATCCGATCCGGATGGACAGCCTCGCGAGCCTGCGCCGCTATGCCGAGGCCTCGACGGCGCCGATCTGCGCCTCCGAGACGCTGGGCAGCCGCTGGGCCTTCCGCGACCTGCTCGAGACCGGGGCGGCGGGGGTGATCATGCTCGACATCAGCTGGTGCGGCGGGCTCTCGGAGGCGCGCAAGATCGCGGCGATGGCCGAGGCCTGGCACCTGCCGGTGGCGCCGCACGACTGCACCGGGCCGGTGGTGCTGGCGGCCTCCACCCACCTCTCCCTGAACGCGCCCAACGCCCTGGTCCAGGAGAGCGTGCGGGCCTTCTACGGGACCTGGTACCGCGATCTGGTCACGGCGCTGCCGCCGGTCGAGGCCGGGACGATCACCGTGCCGCCCGGGCCCGGCCTCGGGCTGGAGCTGCACCCCGAGATGGACCGCGCCTACACCGTCTGCCGCCGGATCACGACCGCGGAGGACATCTAGGGCATCTCCGCTAGCGGAAGCAGCCCGGGTTCAGGAGTGTCCAACTTGGAACTATATATAAATTGTTGATATTGTTACAAATATCTGTTTTAATTTCGACCGGATCCCACGACGCGACCC